>CACYDZ010000347.1 GCA_902773265.1 uncultured Ruminococcus sp. | reverse complement strand
CCATTTGACGGCAAGCCCTTTATCCAGAGGAAGGTCACCTACAAATTTACCTGTCTGACCGTTCATGGCAAAAGTATATTTATTACCGTTCCAGTTGGTGTTGAGAATCCATACAGGATAAAGTGCATATTTTGCTTTACTGTTATGTAACTGAATACTACTGCTTTCGGTTGTGACGCTATGATATCCGTTTACTGTTCCTAAAAACGCATTTTCGGTGGAATTTTTAATCCGCTGATTGGCTCTGTTGATACAGTCCTGTTCGGCGACATCGTATTTGTTGGCGAGATATCCCGAAAGATAAGCGGTCTGAAAATCTACCGCCTCCGAAACATTGAACGGTTCAAGAGATTCCATCAAATCATCAGGCATTTGTGACGCACCGTCTTCAGGTACAGCAACAAACTCCAGTGTTCCTGCACGGTGTACGGAATAGAAACTGGTTTCTCTGTAATAATAACGGGCATCTTCCCATGAACGCTCTTTGGTGGCCTTGTACATGATGTTTGCATCTGCCTGAGCATCAAACAGCCAGAACGGTACATATACCCCTTTGACTTCTTCAATATGATTATCTGTACGGAAAAGTTTTGGCAGGAGTTTTTTGCCTTTGAGATGTTTTTCAAAAGCATTGATAGCCTGTTGTCTGTCAAGTTTGAACGGGATAACGAGGTCAGGTTTCATCTGACCGCTGAACTGTCCCGAAAGCACGATGGGACTTTCACAATACGGACAGTGGGTAGCACCTGTTGTCTGGTCTTCGCAGACGATTTCCGCACCGCAACCGTTACAGTGATACAGTGCCATACCTTGTGTTTCACTGTCTGACCATTCGTTGGCAGGGGTCTGCCACTGCATATTGTCGGGTTGTTGAGTTCGCAGAATGTTGTCGTAATCTCTTAGTGTTTCCATTTCAAATGTGTTTTCACAGAATGGACATTTCATCTTTTGTTCGTGTGTGTTAAATTCCAGTTCACCACCACAGCACGGGCATTTGTATTCGATTGTATTTGCCATAAGAACGCTCCCTTTCCTTTGTTTTACTTTTAAATTATATCAGTTCGCTCATAGTTTGTAAATAGATTTCTTTTCCGCAGGCAGGGTTTGTCGAAAAATGATAAAATTTTCCCTGTAATTTCTCACAGGAAAAATATTTACACACCATATCTTTTTCGATATAATTGGTTATATAGATATTTTGTTTGCCTGATTTCTGTAAAAAGGGGTGTTGTATCTATGAAAGTATCTGCAAAAATCACTGCATGGATTTTGTCGGCAATATTGATTTGGGGAGTGATAATTCCTGCATGGGCTATTGATGTACCGTATACCGATACGGACACCATACAGACTGCAAGTAAAATCATAGAATATGATTTTACAATGGGAGTAGGTCAGGCAATTCTGCTGGAAAAGAAACTTTCTGTTTCTTCAATGGCAAAATATGTCAGTCATAATCCAACTGTTGCCACTGTCAACGCAAAAGGAAAGCTTTCTGCTAAAAGTGTCGGAAACGCTGATATTACTGTCGAAACCACAGACGGCAATACAATCTGCTGTCATATTACGGTGAAAAGCACTCCCGAAACTGTCGCCTTGCCCAAAACAAAAATGAATATGGGTATCGGACAGGTCTATTCCTTTAAAACAACGCTCAGTCCGTCCGACAGTGTGACTTATCTGAGCTGGTCAAGTAACCGCACAAGTGTTGCGACAGTCACCAACGGAATTGTCACGGCAAAGAAAAAAGGACAGGCAGATATTACCGTAAAAACTTCCAACGGTAAAACAGCTGTCTGTACTGTCAATGTCAAATCCGCACCCGATAAAATCTTACTGGATAAATATGGCATCACTCTGGACATGGGGCAGTCATATACGCTTACCAAAACGCTGTCTCCTGCCAATACATTCGCCTCCTATGTATGGAAAAGTACCGATACTTCGGTTGTTACCGTAAACTCTACGGGCAAAATCACTGCTAAAAAAGCAGGTGTTGCTTATGTTACCGTCACTACGCATAATGGAAAAACAGCAACCTGTCAGGTAATGGTCAACCGTCCGAAAGCGGAAAGTATCTCCTTTGAACAGGAGAAAGTCAGTATTTTTCAGGGAGAAACACTGTTTCTGACAACAAACATTATGCCTGCCAATGCCGATAAGATGGTTTCGTGGAAAAGCAGTAACCCGTCTGTTGCCAGTGTTGTCAGAAGCGGAAAAATCACAGGCGTAAGTATGGGCAGTGCAGTAATTACCGTGACAACCGCAAGCGGTAAAACAGCAACCTGTTGTGTTCATGTCAAAGAACCGTATGCCGACAGTGTTATTCGTCTGGTCAATGAAGCAAGAGTAAGGGCAGGTGTTCACCCTCTGGAAAAGCGTGAAGATGTGGCAGCGTTAGCACAAATCCGAGCAGAAGAAATTTCTTCCCGATTTTCCCATATCCGCCCCAATGGGCAATTTTACGAAACCATCTTTACAGAATATGGTATTTCCTACAATCTCATCAATGAGAATATTGCCGCAGGCTTTACTACTCCCGAAAGTACTGTTGAAGCATGGCTGGAATCGTCAGGACATAAACGCTATATGCTTAGTCCGTTATATAATGCCACAGGAACAGGTGTTTATGAAAAGAACGGTCAGTTGTATTGGGTACAGTTGTTTATCCGTTGACTAGCGAAAAGCCTTTTGCAGAATTTTTCGTTTCTTTTCAAAAATGAAAAAAGCCAGTGACAGCTATGACAATGAAAAGTTTCGGTCAAGCCTTTTCAGAGGCTTGTGGGGTTCAGGGGTAACGCCCCATTTGCACTGACTTATAGAAATTAACCCCTCTGTCAGCTACGCTGACATCTCCCTTTTCAGAGGACTTTATCAAAACTATACGAGAACATTGTTCTGATAATTCAACAATAAGCTGTGGGAGCGTGCCTCCCCTGAAAGGGGCGGTGTCCGACAGAACGGAGAGGTTAAACAAATGTTTTTCACCGCTTACTCTATTTTATGTTAGTGCATATGGAGCAACACCCCTGATAGGGGTCAGAGATAAAATCCCCGCAAAAAAAACACCTTTCGCCTAAACGAAAGGTGTTGATTTTTTTATGATTTATTCTGCTTTAGGACCTGCATTGACAACTTCTTCTGACATAAGAGTATATTTTTTGAAGTTGTCTACGAAAGATTTAGCCAGTTGTTTTGCCATAGCTTCATATTCCGCTTTATTTTCCCAAGTGTTTGCGGGAATCATGAGTTCATCAGGAACACCCGGACAAGTTGTCGGAACAGATACACCAAAGTAAGGGTCTGTAACAAATTCGCTCTTGAGGAGTTCACCGTTGAGTGCTGCGGTTACCATAGCACGGGTATAAGAGAGTTTCATTCTCTTGCCTGTACCATTCCAGCCTGTGTTGACAAGGTAAACAGACGCACCTGCTTTTTCTACCTTTTCAGCCAGCATACCTGCATAAACAGACGGGTCAAGCGGAAGGAAAGGTTCACCGAAACAAGTGGAGAATGTGGGAACGGGTTCTTTGACACCGATTTCTGTACCTGCCAGTTTGGAGGTGAAACCTGATACAAAGTAATACATAGCCTGATTTTTGTCCAGTTTGGAGATGGGAGGCAATACGCCGTAAGCGTCAGCGGTAAGGAAGATAACGGTCTTGGGAACGCTGGTGGACATACCGGAAAGTTCAGCATTGGAGATGTACTCTACCGGATAACCTACACGGCTGTTTACGGCAAGCGTATCGTCATCAAAGTCAAATTCTCTTGTTTCATCGTCCATGACAACATTCTCTACCAAAGCACCAAACTTGATGGCATTGTAGATATCGGGTTCATTCTCTGCGGAAAGATTGATACACTTTGCATAGCAACCACCCTCAAAGTTGAATACGGAATCATCTGCCCAACCATGTTCGTCATCACCGATAAGACTGCGGTTCGGGTCTGCGGAAAGAGTTGTCTTGCCTGTTCCCGAAAGTCCGAAGAATACAGCTGCATCACCCTCACTGCCGATATTTGCGGAACAGTGCATAGGCAATACGCCCTCTTTAGGAAGAATATAGTTCATAACGGAGAATACTGACTTTTTGATTTCGCCTGCATACTGTGTACCGCAAATCAGAACGATATGTTTTTCATAGTCAATCATGATAGCGGCTTCACTTTTGGTATTGTCACGCTCGGGAATACATTTGAAACCGGGAGCAGCAATAATAGTATAATCTTCTGCAAAATTTTCCAGCTGTTCTGCTGTGGGACGGCGGAGTAACTGGTGAATGAACAGATTCTGTGAAGCAAGTTCGTTGACAATTCTGAATGATTTTGTATATTTAGCGTCAGCACCTGCAAAGCCATCAAAAACAAAGATTTCACGGTTCTGCAAATAAGCAACAACTTTTTCATAGAGAGCATCAAAAGTTGCCTGTGTGGTAGGCTTGTTGACCTTGCCCCATGCGATTTCGTCATGAACGCCTTCAGAATCAACAATAAACTTATCGTTTGCTGAACGCCCTGTATATTTTCCTGTTTTGACAACCAAAGCACCTGTGTTGCTGAGTTTGCCTTCTCCACGCTCCAGTGCTTTTTCAGTGAGCTGTGCTACCGTAAGGTTACGGTAAACGGCTTTGGGATTGATAATGCCTAATTTTTCTAATCCATATGTCTGCATAATGAATTTCCTCCTGACTGTTTTGACGGTTAAATCCGTAAAACCTGTGATGGTAATATTATGACACCTGTTGATAATTTTGTCAAGTAGATAGGTGGTCAAATTAATAAATTGTTCAGAATTTGCATGAATTTCGGTAGAAAAAATTCATTTTACGGCAAATATTTCGGCAATAAACCGTAAAAAATGAATGTTCATGAATGTTAAATTTCAAATCAATGCATTTTCCTTTCAGCGGATAACCACAACACTTCTCGGAGGCAAGGTCAGTTTGTTGCCTGTGAAACTTGCCTTTTCCGAACCGCTCTTGGCATAAACTTCTCCTGCAATACCTTTCCATTCACTCTCCAGCGTTGCTTCTGCACTCTTGTCCTTACTGCCGTTATACATGACCAGTACCTTTTTGCCATCATACTCTGTCACATAGCCTGCCATATAATCGTTGCCTGTTTCTACAATCTTGCTGATAGTTCCTCTGGCAATTTCGGGATTCTGCAATTTCAGGGTAATCAGTTTCTTATAGGTGCTGAATAAAGAATTTTCATCTTTCTGTGCCTTATCGGCGGTATCGACAATCGCTTCTTTCGCCATATCCGAAGTAACCCTTAAAACAGAAATCTTGTCATACTCATCGCCCGTCCATGGCATAGGTAAACGGTAAGTACCGTCGTTGTCTTTTTCACTGCCGACAAGTCCCAGTTCTTCTCCATAATAAATATATGGATTGCCCGGTGCAAGCATATAATACATTGCCGCCATTTTTTCTTTTTCAGGGTCTTTTCCCAACGATGCCCCACTTCTGACCATATCATGATTAGAAAGGAATGAACAGTCTATGGCATTAGGTGTCTGTTTTTTGATGGTTTCGTTCCAGTTTTTGACCGTACCCAGTAATTTCTTGACATTTCCTGTACGGACAGTCGCTTCATAATCGCCTATTGCCGCACTCATCGGGAAATTGAACTGACTGTCTATACCTGTGGTATACCATTCTGAAATTGTACCTGTTCCTGACCAGTTCTCACCAACAATATAAGAATCCTTTTTCAGTTCGTGTGCCGTATCGACAAGCCATTTACAGAACTCTTTTCCGTCATCTCCGCCTGTGTCGTAATACTTGATAGCGTCCAGTCGGAAACCTGCCACTCCTTTATCAAACCAGAATTTCATGATTTTCTTAATCTCTTCCCTGACATCAGGATTGGAAAGATTAAGTTCAGGCATAGTGTCGGAAAAATTCGATTCGTAATAATACTCCGTTCCCTGTATCTGAGTATATCCGTCACCTGCGTCCTCTTTTTTGACAATGTGATAGTATTTTGCGTATCCGTCAAAATTGCCTGCCTTGACTTCTTCACAAGCCTTGACAAACCATTCATGGGTATTGGATGAATGATTGACAACCAAATCCGTAATCACATGAATACCACGCTTGTTACATTCTGCAATGAGCTTTTCAAAATCTTCCATCGTACCGAATGTGCTGTCTATCGAACAGTAATCCTCTACATCGTATTTGTGATACGACTGCGATTCGGCTATCGGGGTCAGCCATATACCGTCTATCCCCAAATCATCTCCGCTTTCGGGATTGCCGTCATTGAGATAATCCAGCTTGCTGATAATTCCCGGAATATCCCCTATACTGTCATCATCGGAATCACAGAAACTGTTGACGAAAATCTGATAGAAGTTTCTGTAATTGTCTGTGGACTGTACCGCCTTGTTGGGTTCGACTACCTTGCTTTCTGAACTGCCTGTATCTGATGAACCGCCTGATGAACTTCCTGTATTTTCGTCACCGCCTCCGCAGGCTGTCAGCATTGTCGTACACATAGCCGTCATCAACGCCAGTGCAATTAATTTTTTTCGCATAAAATACCTCCTTTGTGTATAAACCGTAAAAATCTGTCCATGATAATAGCAGGTCATTTGTAAGTCAGTAAAATTTGCTTACGCAAATTTTGTTTTGATTTTTTATCCGTTAAAGGGCTGCCGCCCTTTAAAATCCCGCCCACTTTTTTGAAAAAAAGTGGACAAAAAACTTTTCATTGTCACCGCCAATTTTCGGATAAAGATTTCCGAATGCAGTAAACCGTAAAAGTTTTTGTCGAACTTTTTTCAAAAAGTTCGTGGGGTTCAGGGGCAACGCCCCTGATTAGGGGTTCGGGGACAAAGTCCCCGACAGAGCAACGCTTCCCACAGCGTTCCTGACTGACTTGCAAATGCTTTATATAAATAAAGAGGTGAAGACATTGCCTTCACCTCTTGTTTGCAGAAACCTGTAAATGGTGATTAACCCTTTACAGCACCGCCTGTGATACCCTCTACATAGAACTTCTGCATCTTCAGGAATACTGCCGTAATCGGAATGGCAACAATTACTGAACCTGCACAGAAACGATAGAAGAACTGGTCAACTTTTTCTTTATCTGTCATATTCCACAATACAAGGGCAACCGTATATTGGTCAATCGCATCACGCAACAACATTCTTGCCATAATGAAATCTGTCCAAGGGCTGATGAATGATGTAATAACCGTATAGACAACGATGGGCTTTGCCATCGGCAAAATAATCTGCCAGAAAATCTGGTTCTTTGTCGCACCGTCAATGGTAGCGGCTTCGTCAAGTGCTTTAGGAACAGTATCAAAGAAACCTTTGGAAATAAAGAATCCTAATGAAGCACCTGCGGAATAAACAACTATCAGACCTACAATACTCTGTGACAAACCGATGGTTTTAAGAATATAGTAAATTGCTATCATGGTCATGAAACCGGGAAACATTCCCAGAATCATAGCCACATTCATATAGGCTTTTCTTGCCTTGAATCTCAGACGGCTGAAAGTGTAGGCAACCATCAGAACACTGAGTGTCGAAATGATACAGGAGAAAATCGCAATAATCAGTGTATTCATAAAAGCACGGGGATAGTTGAAGATTTTTGTGTCTGTAAACAGTTGTACATAGTTGTGGAAAGTCCATTTTGTCGGGATAACATGGTCAATAAATGCTGCATCTTCGCCGGAGAACGATGTCATGACAATCCATACCAAAGGCAGTACCCAGATAATGGATAAAATGGTAAGTATTGCATAGACAACACCCATACCGACCATTCGTCTTGTTTTGTAACTTTTTATCATGAGAACGCCCCCTCATCTTTCGCTGACTTGGAGTTATTGAATGTAATCAATGACAAGGTAGCCGAAATGATAAATACAATAATACCGATTGCTGCGGCAAGGTTGTTATCGTTCTTTTCCATTGTCAGTTTATACAGCCATGTAACAAGCAAGTCTGTTTCGCCCGCTTTATACAGATTAACATTGGAAGGACCACCGCCACTAAGCAGGAAAATGACATTGAAGTTGTTGATATTTCCTACGAATGTGGAAATCAACTGCGGTGTGGTAACGAAAATCAGATACGGTAAAGTAATCTTTGTAAACTGTACAACGGGTGTAGCACCGTCAATACGGGCTGACTCATACAGGTCTTCAGGAATATTCAACAGAATACCTGTCGTACTCAGAATGGTGTACGGAACACCTATCCAGATATTAACAATAATAATCGTTATTCGTGCCAGATTAGGATTACTCTGGTCAGTCAGGAATTTGATGGGTTCTTTGATAAACCCTGCATTATGCAAAAATACATTGATAACGCCGTCTTGTGAAAGCATCTGTGCCATCAGAAGCAGTGTAACGAACTGCGGTACAGCAACGGAAAGCACAAAACAGGTTCTGAATATACTTTTTCCTTTCAGACCTTTTGTGTTAATCAGCAATGCAACAATAACGCCCAGAATATAACAGGAGAATGTTGCGACTACTGCCCAGATGAATGTCCAGCCGATAATTTTGGTAAAGGTTCTGGAATATTCAGGGTTGCTGATAAAAATGTTGCTGAAGTTACCAAATCCTACCCATGTGAACAGTGTGTTGGGAGGCTGGTGGTCATGGTCGAAGTTGGTGAAGGCAATCAATATCATGAAGATAAGCGGTAAGATGGTGAAACAGCCTACAAGGAATGTAGGAATAGCCAAAAGAGTAACATGGAATTTTTCGTCCATCAATGTAGCAATATCTTCCTGGATAGTGTTGGGTCTTGAACCTGATTTTACAATTCTCTCACATTTTACGGCTACTTTGATATTCAGAATATAAACCGCAATAAATATCACAATAAGTATCAGTGTGAGTGTACCGAAAAGCAGAATCAACATCGAGTTATCACCGGGTACACGGACGGGCATAGGTTTTCCGGGAACTCTTTCCATATGGGAAGTTACTGTTCCCAATGTTCCGAATTTTGCCATATACGGAGCACCAAACCCTACCATATAAGCAATAAAGCCAACTTCCAGTGCCAGAAAAATAAGACCTTTGACAAGCTGTCCGCACATCATACAGCCCGCACCCATAATGACATAGGACAATTTTGTCGAAATGCCACCTGTCTTGAAATCGTTGGCATAGTTCTTGAAGAAATTGCCGATACCTTTAAACAATCCGATAAAAAATTTTTTCAGAAATGTTCCGAATTTTGCCAATGCTCCGGGAATAGCTGCAAAGAAAGACTTTACTTTATAGGCAATCTTCTCCATAGGACTAAGCTGCATATAATCCAAATAGTTCATTAATTCACTCCCCTTAAATATAATATTTTCATTAATGACTTTTTGTACTGTTCAAACAGTCCCTTTCACTACGGAAACGGACTGTCCGAAAAGAAATATTCATCAAATATTAAAATACCCCGTCAAATTATTTTGCTGTGATATTGTTGTACATACTGTCGTAAGCCTTAGCAATACCTTCTTCGGAAAGGTCGTTCTTCTTCTCAACAACATAAGAACCGAATGCACCTGTGGGATCCCAGAATGAACCGGCAAGACCAATCTGAGGTACACTGTGTTCACGCTGTGCATATACTGCTGACAAGCAGGTATCATTCTTGACGGTATCACTTTCAACAAGTTTCTGGATAGACGGTCCCCAGCCAAGTTTTTCCATTCTTTCTGTCTGACATTTTTCGCCTGTCAGATAGAAAGCCAGTGCCTGTGCGGTATAAGGAGCTTTTGTATTACTGTTGACACCGATAATCTTGTAACCAAACATGGATACCATATCTGTATCTGTGCCGTCAATCTTGATAGTAGGAAGTTTTGCACAAGCAAAATCGTTGCCGAGTGCTGCCTGGATAGCGGATTTCTTCCATGTACCGGATACACCTGCAAGTGCCTTGCCCTGTTTAAGGTTAGAAGCAAGAACTTTATCTGTGTCTGCTGAAGAGAAATAAGAGTTGCTTGCCAGAACATCTGCGAAAGCCTTAGCTGTCTTGACAACCTTATCTTTATCATAGTTGAGTTTCTGATAGCCTTCTGCGTCAAGCTCATATGTACCGCCTGCCGTAAGAGGAATAACACAACCATAATAACCGTTTCCTAAGTTCATGATGAACTGTTTCTTCTTATCTGTGCAGACCTGCATAATGCTTTCGATAGACTTGATTTCGTCTGCGGAAATAAGGCTCTTGTTGTAATAAACAAAGTAACCGTTGTCGCCTGTTTCAGGGAATGCAACAATTTTGCCATCATTGGTAACAACATCAACTGCTGCGGACATATTTTCTGCTTTGATAGTTGCAGCAAAGTCATCTCTTACAGGCATAACAAATTCGTTAGGATACAGGTTGGATGCCTGGTCAGAAGCAAAAGCAAATACATCAGCTGCTGCTTCGGGGTCGTTCATAACATTGGCTGCTGCGTCAGATTCACCCTGTGCAACGACTTCAATCTTAATCTTTCTGTCAGGAAAACTCTTTACAAATTCGTCACACTGTGCCTGGAATACTTCCAATGCGTCTGCGGGAGCCCATACTTTCAGCTTGATTTCTGTGTCTTTACCTTCCGTGTCAAGTGCCAAATCTGCGTCCTTGAGCATATCATCTACACTTACGGCTGTCGCATCTGTGCTGTCTCCACCGCCGCTGCTACTTGTCGTATCTGTGCCGCCACCGCTGCTGCTTGTGGTCGTACTTCCGCCATCTCCACCACAACCTGCAAATGCCGTTGCAATCATGCATGATGCCAAAAGAATTCCGGCTACTCTCTTTGTTTTACCAAACATTTTTTTTCCTTCTTTCTTGAAAATTGAATTTTAATGCTTAGACAGTTAATCATCAAACTGCACTAATTTCGTAATCAGACAGTTCCTATCATCGTCATAACTACTTGACCTTATGATATCATATACAACGAATAATTGCAATATATTTTAGTTATTTTAGTTATATAAATAAATTTATCATGTGTTTTTTGTGTACTTTCAACAATATTTTCTTTTCAATTTTACTTTATGCACAATTCCCCCCGAAAATAAATGGAGAAATCGTGAAATTTCGCTAAGACCACTTTTGTCTAAAACAACTAAAATACGCTTTTTAATTTTGTTTTATTATGTGAATTTTTACAGATTTTTCTTGAAAAATCTGCTTTTCTTCAAAAAATATTCTCCAATTTCTCTGTCCTTATCCTCAGATTTTTTGTCATATTATCCCAGAAAATACGACTTTTCCATTGACATTCCGCATACAATGTTGTAAATTAAACTGGTAGATTTGTAAAGGAGTGCTGTTCTATGAAACTTGACAGATTGTTGCAAAAAATCACTTATACTTGTGTGCAGGGTAATACAAATACAGAGATTTCTTCCGTCATTTACGACTCCAGAAAAGTAACAGATGGTTCACTTTTCATCTGTATCAAAGGAGCTGTTTCGGACGGTCACCGCTTTATTCCTATGGCGATTGAAAAAGGAGCTGTCGCTCTTGTTGTGGAAGATGATGTGTCCGTTCCCGAAAATATCACCGTTATCAAAGTCGAAAACAGCCGGAAAGCTATGGCGTACATTTCGGCAGAATATTTCGGCAACCCCACAGACAAACTCAAGGTTATCGGTATTACAGGGACTAAGGGCAAAACTACCACAACCTATCTTGTCAAATCCATTCTGGAAAATGCAGGACATAAATGCGGTCTTATCGGTACTATCGAAATCATTATCGGCGATAAAATCATCAAGGCAAGCCATACTACTCCCGAATCCTATATGCTTCAGCAATATCTTCGTGAAATGGCAGACTGCGGTTGTGACTGTGTGGTGATGGAGGTGTCCTCTCAGGGACTTATGCTTGACCGAACCGCCGGTATTATGTTTGAAATCGGTATTTTTACCAATATCGAACCTGACCACATCTCCCCTACCGAACATAAGGATTTTAATGATTATCTCTATTGCAAAAGTCTGCTGTTCCGCCAGTGCCGACACGGTATTGTCAATATTGACGACAAACACGCTGACTATATTATCAGACAGGCAACCTGTGATATCTCTACTTACGGCTTTTCGGAAAATGCGGATTTTCACGCCAAAAATATGCAGCTGTTCACACAAAAAGGTGTTCTTGGTGTAAAATATGATGTTGACGGCAAAGAAGAAATGTCCGTCGAAATTGACTTGCCGGGAAAATTCAGTGTTTATAATTCCCTTACCGCTATCGCTATCTGCTATTATTTTCATATCGACAAGGAAACTATTCTTAAAGCTCTCAAATATGCTAAGGTCAAGGGCAGAATTGAAATGATAAAAGTTTCGGACAATTTTACCCTCATGATTGACTATGCCCATAATGCTATGGCTCTGGAAAGTCTGCTGACAACACTCAGGGCTTATCATCCCCAAAGACTTGTCTGTCTGTTCGGCTGTGGCGGAAACCGTTCCAAAGACAGACGCTTCAGCATGGGAGAAGTTTCAGGCAAACTCGCTGACCTCAGCGTTATCACCTCTGATAACCCCAGAGAAGAAGACCCTCTTGCCATTATTGATGATATCCTTATCGGTATGCACAAAACAAATGGGGAATATGTCACCATTCCCGACAGAAGAAAAGCTATCGAATGGGTTATCCGCAACGCTCAGAAAGACGATATCATTGTTCTTGCCGGAAAGGGTCATGAGGATTATCAGGAAATCAACCATGTCAAATATCCCCTTGACGAAAGAGTTGTTATCGCCGAAAT
>CACYDZ010000346.1 GCA_902773265.1 uncultured Ruminococcus sp. | reverse complement strand
TGACGGAACTGTTTTTCCATAATGCCGTATATAAATTTAACCTTCTGTTTTTCGGTAAGCTGAAGGCTGTATTCACTTTTCTTTTTTCTCATATTTCCGCCGGGATTTCTGTTGGAAGTTTTCTTGCCATATCCCATAACGGACGGTTCAATACCTAAAGTTCTGCAACGCTTCGCAATAGGCTGTGTATTTTTTGCCATAGTAAAATTTCCCCCTTATCTGTTATACTCGTCTTCTCTTAGGAGGACGACAACCGTTGTGAGGTATCGGCGTAACATCTTTAATCATGTTTACTTCAAGACCTGCCGACTGCAAAGCACGGATAGCGGCTTCTCTGCCTGCACCGGGTCCTTTGACATAAACTTCTACCGTTTTCATACCATGTTCCATAGCGACTTTTGCTGCGGTTTCGGCTGCGGACTGTGCCGCAAAGGGTGTGGATTTTCTGGAACCTCTGAAACCAAGTTCACCGGCACTTGCCCATGATACCGCATTTCCCTGAACATCAGTGATGGTTACGATAGTATTGTTGAATGTTGACTGAATGTGTGCTGCACCACGCTCAATATTTTTCTTTTCGCGTCTTCTGCGTACAACCGTCTTTTTTCCTTTAGGTGCTGCCATAGTACAACCCCCTCCTTACTTCTTCTTGTTAGCCATGGTCTTTCTCGGACCTTTGCGGGTACGGGCATTTGTCTTGGAACGCTGTCCTCTTACGGGAAGGTTCTTTCTGTGACGCACACCACGGTAACAACCGATTTCGATAAGTCTTTTTATATCAAAAGCAATATCACGCCTGAGGTCACCCTCAACAACGCAGTTATGGTCAATATATTCTCTTAATTTTGATACTTCGTCTTCTGTCAAATCCCTTACACGGGTGTCGGGATTAACCCCTGTTGCAGCAATAATATCACTGGCAGTCTTGCGTCCGATACCGAAGATATAAGTAAGACCGATTTCTACTCTTTTATCTCTCGGCAAGTCTACACCTGCTATACGAGCCATATTATGTCGCACCTCCATTTAGAATTAGTCAATATTTTGATTATAGTATATTTTGGATAATTTGTCAACGCTTTTTTATCAGCCCTGACGCTGTTTGTGTTTCGGGTTTTCGCAGATAACCATTACCTTACCCTTACGCTTGATAACCTTGCATTTATCACAGATTTTTTTAACTGAAGGTCTGACTTTCATTGTATAATCATTCCTTTCTTAGAAACTATCAATAATATATTATTTACTACGCCAGGTAATTCTGCCTCTGGTGAGGTCATACGGTGACATTTCCACCGTAACTTTATCACCGGGAAGAATACGAATGAAATTCATACGCAGTTTTCCCGAAATATGTGCCAGAATAACATGACCGTTTTTGAGTTCTACCTTGAACTGTGCATTTGGTAAAGCCTCTGTGACGATACCCTCAATTTCGATTACATCTTGTTTGGACATAAACTGATTTCCTCCTTAGGGTGTTGCTTAGGATAATTGAACGGATGTAAAACTTTTCGCAACGCTTTGTTGGTCAGAACTTCCTGCAAAAAGACAGAATGTTGTGTTTCTTTAACATGGATAATTTTCTTTTTCTTTGGTCTGTCAACAGGTCTTGTCTTGCCGTCACAAAGCATGACATATTTGCCGTCTGTCTGCATTACCACAAAAAATCTGTCTTTATCTCTGCCGGCTGTCGCCTGAACTATCTGTCCTGCTTTCATAAATTCTTTTACCTTTCTGTCGATTGGGGACTTTGTCCCCAAACCCCTATTCAAGGGCTGCCGCCCTTGAAAATCCCGCCCACTTTTTTGAAAAAAAGTGGACAAAAAACTTTTAATTGTCATAGCTGACACTCAGCGAAAAAAATCCGAACAAAGTGAGCCGAAAAAGTTTTTGTCGAACTTTTTTCAAAAAGTTCGTGGGGTTGAGGGGCAACGCCCCTCATGGGATTGTTAAGGGCAACGCCCTTAACAGAGGCAACGCCCTCATGGGATTGTTAAGGGCAACGCCCTTAACTTAAATATCAGGGATTGTCATGATAACAGGACCGTTTGGAGTAATTGCCACTGTGTGTTCAAAATGTGCCGCCAATGACCCGTCTGCGGTAACTGTTGTCCAGTCGTCATCAAGCACCTTAACCTGATAACCGCCTGCCGTAACCATTGGTTCTATGGCAATCACCATACCTGAAACAAGTCTTACACCTCTGCCCGCTTTCCCGTAATTCGGAACACTGGGGTCTTCGTGTAACTTCGCACCTACTCCGTGACCGACAAAATCTCGTACCACCGAGTAACTGCGATTTTCGACATACTCCTGAACAGCATGACCGATATCGCCTATTCTGTTGCCTGGTTTTGCCTGTGCAATACCTTGATACAGACTTTCCTTTGTCGCATCAAGCAACGCCTGAGCCTCTCTGGAAATCTCCCCGCAGGCAAAAGTATAGGCATTGTCGCCGTGAAATCCGCCGATAAACGCACCGACATCCACACTGACAATATCGCCGTTCTTTAACTTCTGTTTTTTACTGGGTATGCCATGGATAACCACATTATTGACTGAAATACACGCACTTGCCGGAAATCCGCCATATCCCAAAAACGAGGGTGTAGCACCCTGTTTTTGGATATACTTGCGGACAATATCATCAATTTCCTTAGTGGATATGCCGGGTTCTATTGCCTGACCTGCCACTTTAAGTGCATTTGCCGAAATCCGGCACGCTTCTTTCATCAAAGTCAATTCACGATTTGTCTTTATGGAAATCATTACATTAGTCCTCTAATGCCTTGAATACCAGTGCTGTGGTATCAGCCACTTCTTCCTGACCCTCTACGATTGTCAGTTTGCCCTGTTTTGCATAATAATCTTTAAGAGGTTCAGTTTCTTCGTGATAGACTTTCAGTCTTGAAAGAACGGTATCAGGGTGGTCGTCCTTGCGTTGAACAAGGGTGCCTGTGCAAAGGTTACAAACGCCGTCTTTATCGGGCTTTTTGTATTCCAGGTGATAGCTTGCACCACACTTTTCACAAACACGGCGACCGGACATTCTCTTGACGATGTTTTCATCAGCCACTTCGATATCAATGACCTTGTTGATTTCCACACCCATAGCGTCCAGTGCCTCAGCCTGAGGAATAGTTCTGGGAAAACCGTCAAGAATAAATCCGTTCTGACAGTCGCTTTCTGCCAGTCTTTCCTTGATAATGCCGATAACCACATCATCAGGAACCAGCTGACCGGCGTCCATATAGGACTTTGCTTTCAGACCCATTTCAGTGCCGTTTTTCAACGCTGCACGGATAATGTTACCCGTAGAAATCGTGGGAATGTTCAGAAATTCGCAAATTTTCTCCGCCTGAGTGCCTTTTCCTGCACCTGGAGCACCTAATAAAATAATGTTCATGAGAATACCTCCAATATTAATCAAGGAATCCTTTATAATGACGCATCATCATCTGTGATTCCATTTGTTTCACCGTTTCCAGACAAACGCCGACAACGATAATAATTGAAGTTCCGCCCAAAGACATTGCAGACATACCCGTCAAATTACCGTAAATGATAGGAAGAATTGCGATAACGGCCAGGAACAATGCACCGATAAGCGTAATTCTGGAGAGTATTTTTGCGATAAATTCGGTAGTAGGTTTGCCCGGACGGTAACCGGGAATAGTACCATTGTTCTGACGAAGATTATTTGCCATTTCGATAGGATTATACTGAATAGATGTATAGAAATATGCAAACATGATAATCAGTATAAAGTACAGTACAGGATACAGCCAGCCTCTCTGGGAGAAAAGTTCCACAAAACTCTTGAACCCGCCCGACATATTCGGGAAGAACAACTGTAAAGTACTGGGAATAGAAAGAATTGAACTGGCAAAGATGATGGGAAGTACTCCGCCCAAACTTACCTTGATAGGCAGGTAACTGCTCTGACCGCCATACATTTTTCTGCCGACAACTCTTTTGGCATACTGAATGGGTATTCTTCTTTCTGCGTCCTGCATAAAGACGATAACCCACATAACTGCCAGAAAGATAACCACAAACAAGGGAACAAAGACAAAGTATTTTGTATCCCCCTGCATTGCCATACTCCAGAACTGGGTAATCTGGGTAACAATAAGCGGAAATCTTGCCACGATACCGGCAAACAACAATATCGAAATACCATTGCCGATACCGAACTGGTTGATTTGTTCGCCAAGCCACATCATCAATGCCGTTCCTGCGGTGAATACCAGCACGATAACCACTGCGGAGAACCAGAAATCAAAGCCGCTGTTATATTCCAGAACACTGCTTCTTTTGAGGAAAATAAAGTAAGCAATACCCTGAATCAGACCAAGACCAACCGTTACATAACGGGTAATGGTAGCCAGTTTTTTTCTGCCCTCTTCGCCCTCTTTGGAAAGTCTTTCGAGTGCGGGGATAGCAACAGTTAAAAGCTGTATAATAATGGAACTGTTGATGTAAGGTGTGACACCCATAGCGAACAATGTTGCGTTGGAAAAAGCACCGCCTGAGAGCGTATCCAGATAAGCAAACATCGAACCGCTTTCTACGGAGGTCAGTTTACTCATGGCTTCACGCAGTGCTTCCATATCCAGAAAAGGTACGGGAATTACCGAACCAATTCTGAATACCACAATAATCATTAATGTAAAGAAAAGTTTCTTTCTCAAATCAGGAACTTTCCATGCATTACGAATGGTTTTAAACAATTAAACCACCTCAGTCTTTCCGCCTGCTGCTTCGATTTTCTCTTTGGCAGATGCGGAAAAGGCATTCACCTTGACTTCCAGCTTCTTTGTCAGATTTCCGTTGCCCAAAATCTTGACAGCGTCAAAAGAATTTTTAACCAGTCCTGCCTCTTTGAGAGCCGTCACATCAACCACAGCACCGTCTTCAAATTTCTTTTCCAGCGAACCTATGTTGACACAAACCACTGTTTTGGCAAAAATATTGTTAAATCCTCTTTTGGGAAGTCGTCTCTGCATAGGCATCTGTCCGCCTTCAAAGCCGGGTCTGATACTGCCTCCTGAACGGGCTTTCTGACCTTTATGACCTTTGCCTGCTGTTTTTCCCTGTCCTGAACCGTGTCCTCTGCCGACACGCTTTACTGATTTCTTTGACCCGTCTGCGGGTGAAAGTTCGTGCAATTTCATTACTGGCACCTCCTTGCTTATGCTTCGCTTACCTCGATAAGGTGTACGATTTTCGCTACCTTACCTTTGGTCTGTGCATTATCGGGCTGTGTGGTAACATCGCCGATTTTCTTTAAACCAAGTGCGTGGGCTGTTGCAATT
>CACYDZ010000345.1 GCA_902773265.1 uncultured Ruminococcus sp. | reverse complement strand
TGTCAGTGATGCTTATGAATGGTCATTTGTTGCCGTTCCCAGTCAGCGTATGGCAGGGGTCATGAAACACTACTCTCATCAGAATGAACAGTTGGAGGTAAATGTGGAAAGTTTTATTCAGGATTTGAAAAAAGGTAAATGTCAGTCTGTTGACAGCAAGAATATCAAAGTCTTACTGGATTATATTTCCGAACTGGAAAAGTATTCGCAGTTCGGAAAGGTCTATTACGAAAATCTTAAAAAAGAGTATGTCAGATACAATACACTGCTTTTTGACGACAATGAAAAGGATTTTTTCAATGAGGTTGCCAAACGCTATACCGTTGAAGAACTGGAAACACTCGTCAGAATAGCAAAAAACCGTCTGGAAAATCATCGTTCTGCCAACGGACAGCTTTTTGCGGAAAACAGTTCGGAAAGCGATGAAAATGATGACGGTTACAGTATTTAAATGAAAGGAAAGGAATGTCAGGTTATGAATGTTGATTTTAAAGGTTTCAATGAACAGGTTCTCACTTTTGAGGCGGACAGTACCGTTACGCAGAAAGGTCAGTGGGTAACCATCAGTGCTAACGGCAAAGTTGCACAGGCTTCTGCCAACAGTAAACTTGTCGGTATTACGGTAAATGTCAGAAACGGCTATTGTGGTGTACAGGTATGCGGTGTCGTGACGGCTGCTAAGTCGGGAAGTATCGAACTTGGTTATACCCAGCTTGTCTATACCGCCGACGGTATCAAAAAAGATACCACTAACGGTAAAGAACATCTTGTTCTGGCGGTTGATGACAGTACCGTTACTTTTATTCTTTGATTTTGGAGGTTTGCTCAATGGATTTTTATAAGACACTCAGCATTGACAAGAGTATGTACAACAGAAAAGGAAAAACTTTCAGTCAGGTGCTGGAAGAACTTGACCCTACCGAAAATTATAAAAATACACCACTCGCTAAACTTGATGCTTTCTCCCGACAGCTCAAACGCTTTGATATCAAAGTCAGCGGTGTGCAGTCTGATATTGTGGACAAATTTTTCCAGACAGCTTCTTCAGCCGTCCTGTTTCCTGAATATGTCAGCCGTGCCATCAAAACAGGTATGGAATATGCCAATGTTCTGCCCGATATCACCGCAACCGTTACCCGGATTGACAGCATGGATTACAGAAGTATCTCCTCTGAACCTGATGCTGACACCAAAGACCTTAAAATTGTCAGTGAAGGTGCTTTGTTGCCGACAACTACCGTCAAAATGCAGGAAAATCTTGTCAGACTTATCAAGCGTGGCAGAATGTTGGTTTCCAGCTATGAAGCACTGCGTTTTCAGCGTCTTGACCTCTTTACGGTGACACTCAGGCAAATCGGAGCCTATATTGCCCGTACACAACTTAAAGATGCTGTGGAAGTGCTTGTCAATGGTGACGGCAATAACAACAGTGCCTCTACTATCACGGTTGCCGACAGCGGTGTGCTGACCTATAACGATTTGCTTAAACTCTGGACGGCTTTAACACCCTATGAACTCAATACCATTCTTGTACCTACTGCACTTATGGAAAAAATGCTTTCCCTCACCGAAATGAAAGATGCTAAGGCAGGTCTTGATTTTCACGGTACGGGCAGAATGATTACACCTATGGGAGCAAAACTGATTCATGTTCCGTCATTGGCAAGCAATAAGATTGTCGCTTTGGATAAAAACTGTGCTTTGGAAATGGTACAGGCAGGCGATGTTACAGTGGATTACGACAAACTCATTGACCGTCAGCTGGAAAGAGCAAGTATCAGTGTTATCAGTGGCTTTGCGAAGATTTTCTCTGACGCAAGTATTGTTCTGACGGTGTAAGCGATGATTTATCAACAAGTGTTTCAGAAATTCAGAGAACTGGCTAATCTTGAGGACACACAAGCCGAAAAATATCGCTGGCTGTGTGATGAATGTACGGAAGAATTGTATGAAATGCTTGCGGATAACGGTAAGACTTTAAGTGAAAACAGGCTTTCCTCTGTTGCGGCAGCGATGACCTTATACAGGTATACCGCTGTCGCAAAGGACAGTAATGTGACCGGCTTTAAAGCGGGAGAAATTACTGTCAGCTATGGTAAAGCGTCCGAATCCGCAAAACAGTATTTACAGCAATCTCTCAAAAGTATTGCCCCGTATCTGAAAGATAATTATTTTGTGTTCAGGAGTGTCAGAAATTATGATACATCAAGCCATTCGTGACGGTATTGACAGACAGGGATTATCCTGTATGCTGACGGAATATGAAAGTCAGAAAACTTATCCCCTCAAAGGTCTGATACAGAGTATCGGGATAAAAAATCAGGAACATTCCCGTGTGGAATATTCCCGCTTTGGTAAATATGATGAATCCCAGCTGTTGTTTATTTTCAACGCTCCCGACAGAACCATCAATTATGAAAATGCTGTTGTCTGTACGGAAAATCATGACCGCTATTGTATTCGCAACTGTAAACCCTACTATTACCGAAAGGAAATTTTGTATTATATGGCAACTATCACGCCTTGTCCGAAAGAGGTGTCGCTGTGAATAGCTGTACTGACCGCTTTATTGATAATCTGAATGGTCATATTTCTGATGTTGCCTTTTACCATGCTTTTCCCCATCAGGAATTTGCCGTTCCGCTTGACGATGGATTTCAATGTGCGGTGTCTGTCACCGCCGAAAAGGATTTTCAGGGTGACAATATTACCTATCGGCTGGATTTGATTGCTCCCTTATCCTGTTCGGGAAAAGTTCTTTTCGATAAAGCTGATGAAATCTGTCATTTTTTGTTGCATATGGGCAAAAATGTCTGTTGCCGTATGGAAGAGATTACCTATGACAAATGGAAAAAATGTTACTGTATGAAAATCACGGCAGGTTTTTCATCTGTCTGTTTTCAGAACTGTCATATTGTCTGTTCGGCGGATAGGATAGTTGATGGCATTATCACTTCTGTAAAAGCAAGATGTCAGTCCTGTGACATTATGGTTTACGGAATGTCACGACCCTTTGATACTGTTCTGGAAAACTGTGTCTATACGCTGGAAATACAGACAGCCTCTCCTTTGTCAGCGGTAAACAATCTTTCTGTTTCCTATGATACTTCAGAAGAAACTGTCTGTTACCGAAAAGGCAGGGTAAATCATTATGATGTGAAAATTAACAACAACACCAATCGCTATTGCTATGAGATTACTGCCTATGAAAGGAATGTGGTTGCCTTATGAAACACGGGTTTATGCGGTTTAATAGCATTACCCTTCATCATAATCCCGATACTTTGCTTGTTACCGACAGCAACAGTGTGGAAAAAGAACTGACGGCAAATCTTTTTCCGTTAATTTCCTGTATCAACAATAATCCGACTGTCATTAAAGGAAGCGGTGTATTCTACGGTGAAAATGCCTTTGAACAATATCTGATATTGAAGAAAGCCTGTAATTGCTGTGAAATTGGTGTACTTTCGCTGAGTGGTATTTATCCGTTTTATGCGTTGCTCTACCAGCTGGAACTGGAGTGTACACCTGTTGAGGATATGGTAAAATACAGGTTCTTTTTTATCGAAATCCCCAAAGACCACGAAAACACTACACTCCCTTATTACTATACGCTGAAAGAAAATCAGGATTTATGGGATGTTTCCTATTTGTTTTCCATTCCTATGGAAGAACTGCTTGTTCTCAATCCCCAAATTCGTTCGTTGAACAGTGTTCAGTCAGGCGACCGTATCTGGCTTCATTCAGGGGCTTTGCCCCTGAACCCCACAAGGGGTTTCACCCCTTGACCCCCACGAACTTTTTGAAAAAAGTTCGACAAAAACTTTTCCGGCTCACTTCGTTCGGAAATCTTTATCCGAAAATTGGCGGTGAAAC
>CACYDZ010000344.1 GCA_902773265.1 uncultured Ruminococcus sp. | reverse complement strand
GAAATGCTCCCACTTCACTGCAATTTAACAAAACAAGTATTACTCTCAAGCAAGGAGAAACTTTTTATTTGGAAAGCCAGTTTAATTCAGGAGAATATGCACGGACAGTCATTTACAATTCACCTGATAAGTCAGTGGCAACAATAAGTGGCAGTGGAGTAATTATGGCTAAAAATATAGGTACAGTAGAAATTACAGGCAAAACTTACAACGGAAAAACACAGACTTGTACAGTAACCGTAAAATAATTGAGATATAAAATCAGCCGTTCTCAAGATTGCAGGAAAATTGAAATTCTTGCAATCTTGAGAATTTGTTAAAATTAAAATGAAAAAGGTAGTGAAAAAATGAAATATTTCAAAAAAATCATATCCGCATTGCTGGTGGCACTTATGCTGCATGGAATTTTTTTGACAAGTATGGTGAGTGTATCGGCGTATGGAACAGAAGTTTATGAAACAAAGACAGTTGAAAATGAAAAAGAAGGTATCCTTGAAAACAAAATTACTGTTATGGAACAGGCACAAGAAATCAGTACGGAAAATGCAGAGAGTATAGAAGTGCTGTCCGAAAGAGAAAACATACCCGAAGATGAAATTCTAAGTATTTCTCTCAATAAAAAAAGTCTGATAGTGGGTGTTGATGAAACATTTACTTTTGTTTGTACGACTGATAAAGATAAAATTGCTGATGTTGCTTATACCTCAAATCAGCCAAAAGTAGTCGCTGTAGATAATAACGGCAATATGAAAGCTCTATCGACAGGAACGGCGGTAGTCACTGCACGGACTGAAAATGGTAAAGAAGCTGTCTGTCGTATAACTGTAAAAAATGCACCGACAAGTATTTCTGTAAACCGAAAAAACAGTATTGTTGGATTAGGTGAAACATTTTATCTGGAGGGGATTTTATCGAATAATGAAGCGTCAAGGGTACTGACATTTTCATCGAATAATCCGGGTGTGGCAGCCGTTAATGAAAGCGGAATTGTTACGGCGAAGTCCATAGGAACATCAGTTATCAGCATTACTGCCTACAATGGACAGAAAACGACTTGTCGTGTAACGGTAAGAAAAGCTCCGACATCCATTGAGTTCAATCATAAAGATGTTACACTGGCAAAAGGTGAAACGATTTATCTTGAAAGTCTGTTCAATACAGGAGAGTATGCCCGAACAGTTACCTATAATTCACCAAACAAAGCTGTGGCAACTATCAGCGGAAGCGGTGTGATTATAGCGAAAAACACAGGTACAGTAAACATAACCGGTAAGACCTATAACGGCAAATCAGCCACTTGTAAGGTAACTGTCAAAAATGCTCCTGCAGGCATTCGTTTCAGTGACAGCAATATTACAGTTGAAAGAGGAAAGTCGTTTAATACATATCTGATTTTCAATAAAAACGAGTTTTCAAATCAGATAAGATACCGTTCAGAAAATCCGTATATTGCTAAAATAGACAACGAAGGTATCATTACAGCAATTAACGGTGGTCAGACAAACATTATTGCCGAAACATTCAACGGAAAGCAGACAAAATGTACAGTTACCGTTGTGGAAATGCCAACAAAAATTACGGTGGAAGAAGATTATCTTACATTGGGCGTTGGTGAATTACATATTCTTAAAGTAAAATCAGATAAAAAAACAGCCATACTGAATGCAGGGTGCGATAAACCGTCTGTTGCCGATGTGATTATGGAAGAAAACAGCTGTAAAATCACCGCTAAAAGTAAAGGTACTGCTTTTGTAACAGTATCTTCACCAAACGGTGTCAGTGCTAAATGTAAAATAGTGGTAAAGTCAGCTCCAACAAAGATTTCTCTCAATAAAACAGAACTTGTATTAGGAGTTGATGAAACTTTTCAGCTTGACGGTCATCTCGACCGCAGTGAAAGTGCTGCAATCACCTATTCATCAAATAATCCGTCTGTGGCAGATGTTGACGGCAAAAGCGGAATGATAACGGCTCATAAAACAGGAACGGTCAGTATTACGGCAAGTGTTTATAATGGGGTAAAAAGTGTCTGTAATGTTACAGTAAAGTCAGCACCTACACAGCTGTATCTGAACAAAACATCTCTTACGCTGAATGTTGGCGAAACTTTTGACCTTAACAGTAGTCTGAAAAACGGAGAAGGAGCTTATCATATTCTGTATTCATCGGATAATCCGTCTGTGGCAAGTGTAAAATCAGCAGGTGGACTGGTAACAGCCCTTAAAGAAGGAACGGCAACAATTACAGCAACCGCTTATAATGGGAAAAAAGTGAATTGTACCATTACAGTTGTAGACGGAGTACCGATTACCACAGTCGCAGGTTCTGTTATTAAGGATAAGCCGTTATGGGCAGGAAAAACTCTGGGAAGTTTTTATGCGGGAACCGTATTCAGAAAAATTTCGGCTGAGGGTAACTGGATTAAAATCAGATATAATGATGGTATTGCCTATATTTACAACCGTGCAGTCAGCAATAAAGCCAATTACACTGCTATTTCTGAAGCAACCTTAGGAGCATATGTTGATGATTGGCTTTTCCTGAACGGAACAAGTATAGACAGAATTTATTACTATGCAAGAGGTATGAGTTATATGTCTATGGCAGAGGGTTCGAGTATAGAGAATATGTGCGTTTATATTCTGCGGTATCGAACAGGAGCCTGTTATCAGCGTGCGGCAATTCTCTACTATATGCTGAATCGTGCAGGGTATGAAGTGAAATATGTAAAAGGGGTGGATTATTATACGGGTGGAAGTCCGCACAGATGGTGTATGATAAATACCGCAAACGGTTGGCGACATATTGACCCTACACCTGTTATTGGTCTGCCGAACTTCTACATGGTAACAGATT
>CACYDZ010000343.1 GCA_902773265.1 uncultured Ruminococcus sp. | reverse complement strand
CGGAATTGCGAACGCGAATTGGAGTTGTGCCGGCGCCTTCGACGGAGCTTGCGACTTTGGTCAATGCCGACAGCGTCACGGGACTTGCAGAAGAACCTCCGGTTACCATATTTCTGTAGAATCCCGTTGCAGAAATTTTTACGTAGTTCGAGTTTGTGCTGACGCTTTCTAGCGTGTAATGTCCATCGTTAGTTTGCACGCAGGTGCTTGCGGAATGACCATTTCCATCGGCCCTGAAAAAATTCATTTCGCTAGCTTCATTTAGTACAACAGAAGTTCCGAAGATGAAAGGACCGTTTTGTACGACTCCGGGAATGGTGTCGCGTTGTAAGCCGCTATACCGAACTGTATCTACATTCAAATGAGGCTGATGTGCAATTTTGTCGACAGCATGTAAAAATCCGTCGCTACAGGTAATGCTAAAATCTGTGGAGTCCGCAGCGCTACGCCACGTGCCCTTTATGCAAAGGTGCGGCATGTTTTCGTTCTGTACAAAGAACGCGCGGCCTTCGCGGCTCGCATCGCAAACAGGCAAGTTGGCTGCGCTCGTAACGGTCAAAGTATCGAGAAGAGAAATCGGCTGATCCAGGTTGAAGTCGTCATCGCCGGTAGCGGGGTTCCCATCAGAACTGCAGCCGGCAACCAACAACGCCGACATCGCAGCAAAGCCAATCGCTGTTAAACCAAATTTCTTCATTCCATATACCTGTTGCGTTGGGGAATTTTGTCATTCTGGAGACCCATAGGCCGATAGGATCCAGTGAATAGATATTCTATAGAAAGATAATTATTGTATAAATAATTTCAAATGAAACAGTTGAGTTTTGAACGTTAAATAGTTGTGTTTTTGGAAAATTACGGAATATGAAAATATTTATATACAATTGAAATGTGTATGAAAAAATTATTATCTTATCGCGAAAATATTATGCTCACAAATAAAACAAGGAGAATTTATTATGGCTGAACTGAAACCTTTAAAAACCGTAAAAAAAATTGAAAAGGTTGAAAAATTAGATGCAGTTGGAGAGCAAATTGCATTTTTGAGAAAATTGGCTACGGATAAAAACTTGGTGAAAAAGTTTGTAGTTGAGCCGGAAAAAATTGCTCGTGAAAATGGAATTGAAAAACTTGATACTGACGTTGCCAAGGCTGTTTTGGATAATGTCGTTGCTAATATTCCGTTCACAGAAAAAGCTCGTGCCATTATTGGCGAAAAGAATATTAAATTAGCAGAAAAGCTGAAAACTGATTGTTGCTGTATATTGAACGATATTGAAAGATTTGTAGAATATGTAAAAATTGCTTTTGGTACCGGTGCGGCTCAGACTTCAATGATAAAAGCCGGTAAACTTGATGAACGCGTAATAAGTCGCTCTTCTATCAATAAGGTGACAAAGTTTAAATAAATGAATGTAGAACAAGTAAATCAGCATTTGATTGGTGAAGATCTTGTATACCATTATTATCGTATGCAATCGGAACCAATTCGATATCTAAGTTTAGGTATTGAAATTACAGATAAATGTAATGCTAAATGTGGAATATGTTATCAATCTGCAGGAATCCACAATAGTTGTGTTATTGATGTAAATGTTGCAAAAAAATGTATTCGTGAAGCGGCTTCAAGTTCCTGTATGGGATCTCGTTTTCATGCTGTGGGTGGTGAGGCTTTTCTATATCCTGATGTACTTTTCCCATTGTTTGAAGAAGCTAAAGCATCCGGTTTTACAGAAATATCTGCGACTACGAATTGCTTTTGGGCAAAAACGGAAAAAAATGCAGATGCCATATGCGCAAGAATGAAAAATTCTGGCGTGACACTCCTTGAAATATCATGGGATTTTTGGCATGCTCAGCATAACTCTGCTGAATGTA
Organism: uncultured Ruminococcus sp.; assembly: GCA_902773265.1. GTDB lineage: Bacteria > Bacillota > Clostridia > Oscillospirales > Acutalibacteraceae > CAG-964. Next base: position 1,131 of record CACYDZ010000343.1, on the reverse strand, counting down.
TTAACAACTGCTTGATATATTGCCGAAAATATGGTATCCGCACTAATCTTCGTTTTCTAACAACGAAAAGTCATAGCATTGAAGAAGCCTTAAAAATGTTAGATCCATTCGCCGTGCGTCATGCATGTCAGATTTCTTCAAGTAATGTAACGCCTTCTGGAAGAGCTGTTGAGGTACTACCAAGAGAGGAATTTTACGGTGATGCTCACGGAATTGATGGCATGTGTGCCGATGGCTTGGTGCTTACGATCAACAGTTATGGTGAAGCTTATCCTTGCTGTGCAGGTTTTGATACTTGCCGTGATTGTAACTTTGGTAATATCAATGATTCCTCTATCATCGATATTATGGACAACATGAATTCAGATCCCATGCTAAGGCAGCTCGTTTTTCTAGGACCAAAATCTTACTATAAGATTTTAACGGATTGTGGTTGCAATGTTCCTGAAGAAAATCGATTTGTTAGTCGTTGTGACTTTTGCCATTTCATTTTTTCTAATGAAAACAGGACTAACATTATAAGGACGCATTTTGAAAAGCTTCAACAAGAATCTATAGAAAAAGCTATTGCTGTATTAGAAAAAAAATTATCTACAAAGGGGTCAAAGAATGAATAAGGTGGAACAGGCGCTTGTTGATTCTATGGAACAGGTGCTGCTTTATTTGAAAATGAATGATTCCAATTCTGAATTTACTTTAGGAACTGATAATCTTATTAATTGGTTTAAAAAATTAGATAGTCGTTTAGAAAAAAAATATGAAGAAATAGGGCGAGAAAATTTTTTAAACATAGGTAATCGAAATGTGGAAATCTATGGAGAAGATTTTTTTTCTAATAAAGACGAACTGAAAAAAATTTTAATAGGGATAAAGGATAGCCACTTTTCACCTGGAATAAAACTAAAATTGGGCTGTTTTGTCGAAAATTTTTCTACAGTATTGGATTGGAAAATCGAACAACTAATTAGTCACGTTATTGTTGTTATTAATGATACTGAGTGTCCTATTGACAAAGAAAAATTAGATCGCTTGTTCTGCGATATGATTCCTTATTATTCAGGCTTTAATATAATAGGATCCTACGATGCTCTTATGCATTATGGCTTGTTTTCGATGAAATCTGTGTGCAGT
>CACYDZ010000342.1 GCA_902773265.1 uncultured Ruminococcus sp. | reverse complement strand
TGCTACAACTTTGACTTCACCGAGGTTTAAAAACTCCTCACTTTTAGTAAAGAGTTTCGCGCCCTGCTTTTGAAGCTCCTCGCGGTCTACAATCATAACAATTGTCGGCGAACCGATTTCGGGTACATCCGTGCAGCGCAACGCCAGCTGACGGGAAAGAAAAGCCATTGTATATGTCTTGCCGCAGCCTGTCGCGCCAAAATATGTACCGCCTTTTCCGCTTTTCTCTTTGACGGACTTCACTATGCTCTGCTTCAGTAAGCGAGCGGCAAAAAACTGAGGATAACGGCATACGATTTCTCGTTCATCACTGTCATAGATAGTGTCTTGAAAATAGATGTAATCTCGGAATATTTCCAAAAAGCGGATGGGACTGTATACACCCTTAATCATTGCCTGATTTTCATCAAAAGGCAACGAAGAAGTTTTATCTTCGTTTTCCACACGACGCCACGCATAAAAATGCTCATAAGGAGTGCGTACAGTACCGAGTCTGGTTTTTACTCCGTCCGAAATGCAAGCTAAAGGGCAAAAATGCAGAAGGTGCGGAATATCGCGCCAGTAGCGTGTATATATCTGTTCCCAGGCATTATAAATTGTAGCATTTGGGTCTGCCGGATTTTTCAACTCAAATATACACAAAGGCAATCCGTTCACATACAAAAGCACATCAGGACGGCGGTTTTGTATTTGTCCGTTGTTAGTATATTCAACTGTAAATTGATTTACTGCACGAAAAATATTACTCTTAGGATCCTCAAAGCTGATTAATTCTATCGTCTCGGTTTCACCGTTATTAAGCGTAAAACTTACTCCGTCAACCATCCATCTATAAATCTTATGCAAAGTTGCAAATTCGCTCTCTGCACCGACCAAACGAACCTTGTCAATTATCTGCGTGATTTCTTCTACTGATAAATCAGGATTCTTTTTATGCAGGAACTGTTCCATATCATCAGTATAGAGCACATCTCGTTTTGAAGAACGCGGAATACTATTTCCGGACAGATATTGCCAGCCCTCATTTTCCAGATGGGAAATGAATGCATTTTCAAAATCCGACTCGCAGTAGCGACCGTTAAAGTTTTGCAATTTGGGCATAGGAATCACCTCTGTATTTGGGGAACTATAGAAACTCACCCTTATTGTAAATATTGCAATGCTAATGCAATCAATGACAAGCAACGATTAAAGAAGTAGTCGTAATGACGACTGTCGATAATATCAATTTTATTTGTTTCATGATGTCTGATACGATAATTATTCCCAATATCTGTTAAGGTTTTGAATTCATCATTAAAAACACTAATGAAGTTTGGGTCGTTATTTGCCATATCATTAACAATTTTTGAAGCAGACGTTTTTTTATCTAAGTTTGAATAATATGTTTTTAGGCGTTCTAATGCATCCCAAATTTTCTCTACGGCATCTTTGGAGCTTCCGGGAAAAGGGTTTTTATATAGAACTATCGCTTCTTTCAAGAGTTCTTTTATTCCTTTTTCTTTTATCTGAGAAACTTGATGTTCAATTCCCGGTGAAAGAGGGCTATTTTCAACAATTCGCTCAATAATCTTCTCATCAGTAAGTCTATACAATAGTCCTGTTTTTTTGAAAATATCATTAATATCCTTTTGAAATGACGTATATATCAAATCGCTGTTTTTAAATATCAGATGATAGTGACCAAAGAAATTGTGATATGAGCCATTCTCGTAATCCTTGCAGTTTTCGGCAAAAAACTCAATATAATCAAATAATGAAAACTGATCGTATTCTTCACAATCGGATTTTTGCTCAAAAATGTTAAACCAAGTAGTTGGTATAGACACTACTCCGTCAACTCTATACAAATCAGGGATTTCATATTGTAAATCTGAATTAAAGGCTTGAAAATCCAAAGCTATAACTCCAAGCCCATCAGCGCATTGTTCAGGATATTTCCACGCAATATTGTTATAATACTTTTCGCAGCACTTAAATAACAATTCATACATTTTGGGTGAAATGTCATAGGTTGTAGATTTTGGCTTTCTCATGCCATGTCTTTCCGTATAATATGCCATTAACATACAGCTCCTTCCTCCAGTGCTCCCTTAATTAATATGGGGCATATGTTTTTGATTTGTTCTTTCAGTTGTTCGCCAATTCTTTTTCTCTGAATATATACGGAATAAATGTCCGCAATTGCTTTTTGGATTTTGATATCAGGAATAGGAATTTTTACTTCTTCCATATCATTGTATTCAAAGAACTCATGGGCACTTCCTTTTGACATATATCTGGCGTATCTGTCAAACTCAGTACGCTTGTACCACATCATTAAATACTCTGGAATTAATTTTTCTTTTTCC
>CACYDZ010000341.1 GCA_902773265.1 uncultured Ruminococcus sp. | reverse complement strand
CTTATTTTTGCCTGTTTTTGAATAAATTGTCCCCAAACTGTCCCCAGAATCAAATGCCGTTTGTGAATGATTCTTTCGCCGTTATTTTCCCGTCCGGCTGCCGATTATGGTGGTCGGGCGGGGATACTTGCTTCACGTTGAATAATTGAAAACACAAGTCACAAAAATTCAAGATGGCATATATTCAGCGGAATAATTGTCAATTAACAGGTGATTTTTACGGTAAGTTGTTTTATTTGTTACGGTAAGTTGTTTTATTTGTATATAATTTGACTTAGAAGTGTAAATATGTTAGAATATTGTTATAAAATCAATTTAAGGAGTGATATGTGTGTCTCAAAAACAGGATATAAAACTGTTGGAGCAGATGTTTGGTTCATTTAAGTATAAAAAAATGCTTCTTTTTATCGGGCAGTCTGCTTCTGAAGAGGATTTGAAAAAAATAGCTGACTTGAATTGGAATATGGTTTTTACTACCAAACGTAGCAAATCAAATATTATTAACAATTCCTTGGATGTCACTATAAATGAATACGATAAGATTTGTGATATTTTTAATAATAAAAAAAGAACTATCCGCAGCATAACTCCGGATGTTGAATTACAAAGTACGGATGGTGTACTGAATATTATTAAGATTAGCAATGACGGTGAAAAAGAAAATCCTTTTAGCGACGCTCCCGAATTTTCAACAGACAAATACGAAGCGATATTATACAATCTGTTGGTAGATAAACAGAACGATCTGATTATATTGGGATTTGACGAAGAAAAAGATAAAGGATCCAATCTGTATAAAAATCTATGGAGAATATCACAAGATTCAAAAAAGACACGAGGAAAAATCATTTTTTGGAATTCTAATGTAACAGTTTATGCTAAAGAAATATTATCGAAAATAGCGAATATTACTATTTGTGAAACTTCTTTTAGTCAGGCTTTGGAAGAAGCTGGTATTTCCATAAACGATTATTTAATTAATGGTAATACTGTTAAGGACGGAAGTGACGATTTTTTCTACTGTGCAGGAAAAAGGATATCAATCGATAAAACTACATTACCTGGCATAAGAAGTGATACTGAACTATTGACCGAAAGTTTTATTTATCAAGAAATACCTCTCGGAAAAATCGCACTCAAAGATGCTTTTTGGGAGTACATTCTTCCTGACAGATATACCTTCCCTAAATGGTTCGGTTATTTTCCAAAATCAAGATTTTATATTAACAGAACTGAAATAGATGAAAAACTTTATCAAAGTGTAACAAAAGCGTTAAAAAACGGCTCAGAAGAACCGATCATTTTGTATGGAGAACCATGTAGTGGAAAAACATGTGCTATTGGCTTACTGGCATACCGTATTTATACAGAGCAACAATATCCTGTAGTTTTTATTCGTCCATCAGATTATGATGTTTTAGATGCGGCAAAAAATCTCAATGAATTATTTGCGCTCATAGATGACAAAACACAGAGAGAAAAACAAATTCTTTTAATTTGGGATTCTTCTGCTGAAACTCAGGGAGATATTACTGCAGGTAATAATTCGGTATACAGATTATTTAAAAAGCTGACAAATGATTATGGTCGTCGGTTCGTTATGGTGTGCACATCATACATTTATGTAGATAATATGTCTCCCCAAAAAGCCAAAAACAAGCTAACTATAGAAAGAAAAATAGAAAACAAAGACATTTTTTTAAAAGAATTTGAAAAAGTTCTTCGAGAATACAATGTCATAGATAATAAATATATCAATTTTCTGCTTGAAAAGTATAAAAACAAACCGGATCTTGAGGATATAAGTTTGTTGTTTGATGACCTTACTACGCTTTTTGATGATTTTTTTTCCGATGCATTGAAGCTTGAACAGAGTGTTCTGACAGATTATATCCTAGATCAGCTAAACCAAAAGAGGAATGATGTAGGGCTTGAGCCGTTTAATAATCCTTTTTTAAATATTACAAAAGACGATCTCGATTTTTTTTCTGATGACAATGAAGAAATATATGACATTTCATTCGAAACAGAAACAAGTTATTATTCGGAAGATCAGAAAAAGCAGTTCGAAGTATTCAATTTATGTATTGCATTGTTTTGTCAGATAGATATGAAGATTGCGTATCCAATTGCATTTCATTTCTTTCCTGAAATGAACCTTCAAAAAATAGAGTGTATTCCTTGGCTCAGATACAATTATCTTGATGAAAACAATATATTCTATATTTGTTTTCGTAATATCAGAGAGGCTCAACTCCACCTGAAAAAT
>CACYDZ010000340.1 GCA_902773265.1 uncultured Ruminococcus sp. | reverse complement strand
AGTTTAAGGGCGTTGCCCTTAAAAATCCCACAAGGGGACTTTGTCCCCTTGACCCCTACCACTTTTGAAAAAGTGGACAAAACTTTTCCGGCTCACTTCGTTCGGATGGTTTATTTAAGGTTCAGTTGTCACCGCTATAAGGTGTTTCTCTGTTTCGGTGTAAAGTGATATTTTTTCTTGTTTTCGGCAAAAAAAGAATACCAAAAAAAAACAAACTTTTTATGATTAAAAGTGTTGCAATTTTGAAAAATTTTGTGTAAAATGGATATCAGAGAAATATTGGATTGCTGTATATTCGGATTTTTGTTAAAAATGAATGCAATCACACTTCTACATCAAATTATTACGGAATTGTGAGGTTGATTATTATGTCAAACAGATTATTTCAGGGCGTTATCCACCAGATGAAAGATGCCATCGACAGAACTATCGGTGTCGTGGACGATACATCTGTGGTCATTGCCTGCAGTGAACTTGGCAGAATCGGTGAGGTTATCGACAGTATTACAACGGATACATTAAATTCCACCGTACCCTTTGTGATAAACGGCTATACATTCAAATCTTTCGGTACGGGCAACAGCAGTGAATATGCGGTCTTTGTTGAGGGAACAGACGATACCGCTCAACGCTATGTACAGATTTTGTCGGTATCTTTGGGAAGTATCAAGCAGTACTATGATGAAAAATACGACAGAGCTAACTTCATCAAGAATGTTATCCTCGATAATATCCTGCCCGGAGATATCTATCTGAAAGCCAGGGAACTGCGGTTCAATTCGGAAGTTTCCAGAGTATGTATGGTTATCAAGATTACTTCCAAAACAGATATCTCTGCCTTTGATATCATTCAAAATTTCTTCCCCGACAAAAGCAAGGATTTCGTCATCAACATCAACGAACATGATATTGCTCTCGTCAAAGAAATCAAGGCGGGTATCGAATCCAAAGACCTTGAAAAACTGGCAGGTTCTATTGTAGACACACTCTCCAGCGAATTTTATACCCATTGTACCGTTGGTATTGGTACGGTTGTTACCGGCGTAAAGGATTTATCCCGTTCCTTTAAAGAAGCACAGTCCGCATTGGAAGTCGGCAAAGTATTCGATACGGAACGCTCTATTATCAGCTATGACAATCTTGGTATTGCCAGACTGATTTATCAGTTGCCTATCACTTTGTGCGAAATGTTCCTTAAAGAGGTCTTTAAAAAGAGTTCCATTGAATCTCTTGACCAGGAAACTTTGTTTACTATCCAGAAGTTCTTTGAAAACAGCCTCAATGTGTCAGAAACTTCCCGTAAACTTTTCGTACACCGCAACACACTCGTTTACAGACTGGAAAAAATCAAGAAACTGACAGGTCTGGATTTGCGTGAATTTGAAGATGCTATCGTATTCAAAGTTGCGTTGATGGTCAAGCGTTATCTTGTCTCAAAATCCTCAAAATATTGACAGCAATATGTTGTGAAATTTTCGCCGATGTGACTTTGCAGGGTTACACGGCGATTTTTCACCTTAACGGACAGGCGGTGAAAAAATTATGATAGAATTCAGAAATGTAACCAAAACTTTTGAAGATAACAACACACACGCTATCAACGGTATCTCTATGAAAATAGAAGATGGTGAACTGGTGTTTATCGTCGGCGTGTCGGGAGCAGGAAAAAGTACCTTGCTGAAACTGATAACACGGGAACAGCTTCCGACAAGCGGTGATATTCTGATTGACGGTACTTATATCAATCATCTGAGCAGGCGTAAAGTACCTTTCTTACGGCGAAAACTGGGAATGGTGTATCAGGATTTCCGTCTGATTACCAAAATGACCGTCTTTGAAAATATAGCATTCGTCCTGCGTGTGACAGGAGTAAAAGAAGCCGAAATTCAGGAAAGAGTTCCTCATGTACTGGATTTGGTCGGACTGACCGATAAAAAAGACTGTCACCCCAATCAGCTTTCGGGTGGTGAACAGCAACGAGTAGGTCTGGCAAGAGCATTGGCAAACTATCCCAAAATCCTTATCGCTGACGAACCTACCGCCAATATTGACCATGCACTGGCTATGGAAATGATGACCTTGCTGAAAACGGTCAATGAAAGCGGTACGACTGTTCTTATCGTCACGCATGATAAGACACTGGTCGAGGCAATCGGCGGAAGAGTTATCGAACTCGACAAAGGTATCATCATCTCTGACAGCAAACCCGAAGAAATCCCCGATGACGAAACTTTACAGGACAGCAGTATCTACGATAAACTGATAGAACAGGCACAGTCCGAAACCGAAAATATGACCACCGATACCGTCAGCAACTATGAAGAAATCGTAGAACAGGCAAAAAAGGAATTACAGTAAAGGCGGTGTAAAAGATTGATGAACCGTATAAAATATTTTTTTCATGAGGGCTGGAAAGGCATATGGTACAATAAAGGAATGTCGCTGGCATCTGTCGGTGTTATCATGTGCTGTCTGCTCCTGACAGGAGCGGCGGTACTGTTCAGTATCAATCTGACGGCACTTGT
>CACYDZ010000339.1 GCA_902773265.1 uncultured Ruminococcus sp. | reverse complement strand
GGGCTTCGCCCTTAAAAATCCCACAAGGGGCTTTGCCCCTTGACCCCACCACTTTTTTCAAAAAAAAAACAAAAACTTTTCATTGTCATAGCTATGGGTTGTTTTTTATCATTACGCATTATACATTTCAGAAAATAATTCCAACTGTTCAGGTAGATTTTTTATGAGATGTGATTGTGAATATAAATGTGAAAGGATTTCTGTATATACTATCGTAATCGTCTTCGGGGATGATATAATAGATAAAGAGAAAAAAATCAATTTTGCTGCAAAAGGAAAGGTGATGGTTATGGAGAACAAAAACAAATCATACGGTGTTACACAAAACTATGATAGAAATCTGTATGACGATACCCGAAAAAAAGAACAATTTAAAGATGAAACTTTTGAGGGTAAAAAAACAATAAAAGACCCCAAAAGCGGACAGGTCTTGCATAGAAGTCATTCTTCCGCAAAGAAAAAATACCATACCAAATGGGCAAGACATGCTGCGGAAACAGACCATATCAAGTCGTTAAAGGAATTTCACGATTCAGCAAAACATAATCCTTTTTTGACCGATGAAGATGTCAAAACGATAGCTAATTCCCGTGAAAATTATCAAATTCTTTCCAAATCAGAAAACGCATCAAAATCAAATAAAACGATGGTCAACAATTCATCAATAAAGCAAACTCTTTCAGCAAATGTTACTTTGCACGGAAAATTTGCCAAAAAAACTGTTGAAAATGCAACCAAAGATTTTTTTATCAGTGGGGCGAAAGATACGCTGATAAATTCGGTCATACCGCTTACCGCAAAGGCGGTAGAAGAAATGGTACAGGTGGCAACAGGGGAAAAATCTTTTCAAGAGGCAACTTCTACGATAGCGAAACATACGCTCAAAACAGCAGTTACGGGAGGAAGTTATCAAGTGTTGCAACATGCTGTCAACACACATCTGAAAAACAGCGGAAATACGTTGTTGAAAAGTATTTCGGGCAATCAGCTGGCACAGATTATCACTGTAGCCAACGTTGTACAAGATTCGGCAATGCGATATTTCGGTGGTGAAATCAGCGGAAAAGAATTTGTTGAGGAAATCGGCAGTAAAGGTGCAGTGATAGTGGCAGGTATGATAGGAAGTGAAATCGGAGGAGAAATTGGCAGTATCGTGGGAGGAATTTTAGGAACAGGGACAATGCCGTTTATAGGAACAGGAGCAGGTATAGTAGCAGGAAGAGTTGTAGGAGAAATTTTAGGAACAATCATCACTACAGTGGCTTGCAGCGGTATTCTGGGGGTATATGAGGTTTATCAGCACCGAAATGACTATTTGCGTAAAGAAAAACAGATAAAGACCTTGGAAAGAGAGGCTTTGGCAGAAATTTCGGCACAGCGGAAAAAATTCCAACAAATTGTTCAGCAGGAATTTGCTTGTTGGGATAAAACCGTACAAAGCGGATTTGACCGTATTTTATCATGTGCTTGTGAAGAAAATTATGACCTCAACGGTGTTACGCAAGGAATTGATAAAATATTGTCTTTATTTGGGAAATCGGTAGCCTTTAAGACTTTAGACGAATATGAACAGCAACTGGATAAACCCTTGATATTCAGTTTTTCATAGAGAAAGGAAGTGAAAATTATGATAGTCGAAGGATTGGTAGTAGCAGCGTTGGCAAAAACTTTTTACGATGCGGATAAATCCATAAAAATGACGGAAAAAGCCATGCAGAAATATTCAAGAGCTTTTGAAAGAGAAGAGGAAGCCAGACAGCTTCTCTATCATAAGTCGCAGTATACGGATAAAAGATTAGCAAATGTGGCAAGAAAGAAGCGTTTCATCATTCAGAATACTTTTCCGAAGTTTGTGGAAGTGTACAGTCAGATACAGAAAATCGAAATCAGCAGTAAAGACAAATCGGAACTCATGATAGTAAATCATATTCCGATTGATATTACCGCAGTTGGTTTGTCTGTAAAGAAAGAGTTTACCGATAAGGAGTTAGTATGTGGTTGGTTTTTTCGTGGAATAGGCGGATTGATGAAAGAAGAAGCCGAAAGAACAGTATCAGCAGCAAACAGTCAGATGAGAGCAGCAAATGTGGCATATGAAAACGCCAAGTCTATGGTAGAAGTGTATGATTCTGTGATTGCCAGAGCAGACAGAATAGCTGATTTGCTGATAAAAATGAATATGATGTTTTTACGTTCCATAGAGGAAACCCGAAAAACGATTGACAAAAATGGCTTGAATATCCATAATTACAGTGAGTATGAAAAAGGAGTTCTGATGACTTGTGTCAATGTAGCAAAAGCGGTATCAGATATTGTCAATATACCCGTTGTAGACGCAAATGGAAAGATTAGCCGACAAGCGATACAGATGATTGAAACAGGCGAAAATTACCTCAAAGAAATCAATGAAGTATTATCATCATAAAAGGATAGGAGAGAACAAAAAATGGCAGGAAAATTCAGCATAAGCAAAAATTGTGTAGGTTGCGGACTGTGTTATTTGCAGTACCCCGAATATTTTTCGGAAACAGATGACGGATTGGCAGAGATAGTCAAAGGTAGTTTCATTGATGACCAATCAAAAGCAGAAAAAATTGTTGCAGTATGTGATGTCAAGGCGATAGCAGTGGCTTTTACAGAAGGAAGCAAAAAAGCTGAGGCGAAAAAAGTTCTGGAAAAATTAAAGAATTTTCAAGGACTTACTCTTCCACGGGAATCCGAATTTAAATTTATAAGAGAAAATTATTCTGCAGGGTATTACAGAGGTTCAGGGGAACATCGTTATGAGTATTCCAGTGAAAGTGCAGCCGAAAGGGCAGGTCTGGCAGAGTTTGAAAGATGTATGTATTCACAAATCGATGCGATTATCTTGAAAATTATTACAGAGTACAGAGCGTCCCTGCTGAAACCTTATTATACCAAAAATGAGGCAGAAAAGAGTGTCTATGTGCAAATCAATAAGAAAGTATCGAAATTATTATCCGAACTGAAAAACATTGTAGGTAAAGAATTGTCGGAAAGTTTTACCCGGATAGAGGTTTATCCCGATAATGCATTGGTATGGAAAATGCTGAATAAGGGTGAGTTGGTATCAGATGAACTGATTTCTCCGGTAAGGAGAAAGTTGGATTATTCGTTGAATGATTACAAAATGTATTTGGATACAGACGATATGGAGAGATATGCAGGAACAGACTGGAGAGGTAACTCTAAATACAAAGATATGTATTGCTACTATAATGTCAGTAAAGCATGTGAAGAATTGGGTAAAGATATTGTCAATGCTTGTTATTGGGCAAGTGATACGATAGAAGAGCAAGCATACGGTGCAGTAAAGACATTGGTTGAGGTATATAATAAGCAGTTGAAGAAACTTATCAGTCAGAAAGTAGCAGAAGCCGAAAAAGTGGTCAATGCCATGCCCGAAGACAGTCCTAAAAAAAACTGAATCTTTAAAATCCGAAACCAAACAGAACGACCGTAAAATAAAAGAAGAAGTCACAGAAAAAGCACCGCCAAAAGAAACGCCAAAGGAAAAGAAGAAATTTGAAGAAGTAAATATCAGTACTTTTCCCTTTATGGTTGTGTTTGAAGACAATAAAATTACCGTAGACGATAGGGAAATCCTGTTATCAGATGGTGTAGAGGGTCTGATAATACGGAAAATTCCACAGAATACAATAATTAGTGAAGAAAGGCAGTATATTTTTCAGTCAGGAAAAATTGTCGTAAAAGAAGGAAATCAATCGGTCAAAGAAATTTCAGCGATTACGTTGCCGAAAGAAGGAATTTTCTGGGTTACAGAAAATGGTATCATTTTTCAATATGGAAAGTCACGGATATGCCGTTATGATTTTGAACAAGAGCGGGTACAATGTATAGCAAAATATATTACAGCATTTTGTATTGTGGGAGAGAAATTATATTATGCATTCAGGATAAATCAGCAATGCGGAAGAATAGTCTGTTGTGATTTGAACGGAAATCGTCATCAAGAGATATTTAATGTTTGTCATGCACAGATAACAGACTTGCAGTGGCAAAATCAACAGTTGGTGTTTCAACTGACCGAGAATGGTATACCGCTGTCAACAGAAACGCAGTTTTGGATAATTTCCATGAAGAACGGCAATCATTTTGTACAAACATTCCGTTCCACAGATGAAACGAAATTGTTTATCTTGGAAAATGATATATTGTTTTGTGTCGATGTGACCTCTTGGAAAGTAAAAACAGTGTTATACGAAAAAAATTTTGAATATCAATCTGTAAAAGAAAGTAAAGGAAATTTGGTGTTTATTGCCAACGGTGAAAATGAATTGTATTGTTACCGTTATGCAGATGATGGCGAAGAAGTGTTGAAATTAGTTTCCAAAAATGTGGCAGATTTTATATTTATTGGCGATAAATTGTGTTATCAAATGTGTGATGAAGAGGGAAAACAGAAAATTTATGTTATAGATGGTACGGAGAGTAAGTGTCTTGCCAGTTATGATAAAGATACAGTGATTTCGGCATTGACGGAGTCGGAAGGTGGATTACAGTACAAACTTAAAAATAACAGTTATGAGCTAGTGCTGGAAACAAATATATAATAGTATACATGAGATAGTAAATGGGGAATTGTAAGTAAAAAGAAAGCGTATGATAGAGAAGTTGTTCTTTACCATACGCTTTTTTGTTATGACAAAATTTGCTTACGCAAATTTTGTTTTGAATTTTGATGAGTTAAAGGGCTACCGCCCTTTAAAATCCTGTGTTAAGGGCTGCCGCCCTTAACAATCCCGCCCACTTTTTTTGAAAAAAAGTGGACAAAAAACTTTCAATCTCACTTCGTTCGGATTGTCTATCTGAGTTTCAGCTATGACAACTGAAAGTTTTTGGTCAAACTTTTTTCAAAAAGTTTGTGGGGTCAAGGGGCAAAGCCCCTTGTGGGATTTTAAAGGGCAACGCCCTTTAACTTCGAGCGAAAAAAATGGTTGATAATTGCCGATAATTATGTTATGATAAGAAACACAGTTTTAGGAATGGAGTAGTTGACGCTTGCAGAAAGAAAATGAATATATACCG
>CACYDZ010000338.1 GCA_902773265.1 uncultured Ruminococcus sp. | reverse complement strand
TTAAAAATCCCATCAGGGGCTTTGCCCCTGAACCCCACAAGCCTTTGAAAAGGCTTGACCGAAACTTTTAATTGTCACCGCTGAACCTGTGATAAACAATCCGAACGCAGTGAGCTGAAAAAGTTTTTTGTCCACTTTTTTTCAAAAAAGTGGGCGGGGTTAAGGGGTGGCAACCCCTTAGTAGGATTTTTAAGGGCGACAGCTCTTAAAAAAGGAGTGAAAAAATATTGAATTTATTCGGCAACAGTAAAAAAACAAACGGTATTGAATATATCGTTGTGGGACTTGGCAATCCCGGAAAAAAATATGAAAATACCCGCCACAATACAGGATTTATTGCTATTGATAAACTGGCAGAAAAATATAATGCACCTATCAGAAAACTGAAATATAATGCACTTGTTTCAGACTGTACTATCAGCGGTAAAAAAGTATTGCTGATGAAACCGCAGACTTTTATGAATTTAAGTGGTGAAGCTGTTATTCAGGCAATGGATTTCTATAAAATTCCTCCTGAAAATGTCATTCTGCTTTTTGATGATATCTCGCTTGATGTCGGCAAAATGAGAATACGCCGAAAAGGCAGTGACGGCGGTCAGCGTGGCGTAAGAAGTATCATCGGTCTGAGTGACAGTGAAATGTTCCCCAGAATAAAAATCGGCATCGGTGAAAAACCTAATCCGAACTGGCAGCTGGCTGACTGGGTACTTTCACATTTTACACAAAGTGAACGCTCTGACCTTGATAAACTGACAGACAATATCTGCTGTGCTGTGGAATATATTATCAGCGGTAATATTGATAAAGCTATGTCGGAATATAATTCGTAAGAAAGGTACTGTTCATGAAATTCTTAGACAAAATCATTGAAAAAATTCCTGAATACAAAACATTGAAAAAGACTGTAAAAATCGGTTCAACAGTCGCTGTCACAGGTCTTTCAGGTATTCATAAGGCACATATCATCAACTCCCTCCCTGTTTCTATGGGTATGGGAGCTTTCGTCGTTGCCTATGACGAACATGAGGCTCAGATTATGGCGAATGACCTCACAGCTATGGGAAAATCTGTCTGTGTCTATCCTGTAAGGGATTTTCTTTATAAAAATATAAAAGGGCATTCCAGAGAGTATGAACATCAACGCATCAATGTACTGTGTAAAATCATTGAAAATAATGCTGATGTTGTGATTACTACGATAGATGCTCTGGCTCAGTTTACTATTCCTGAAAAAGTTCTGCGAAAGGCAACCGTCACATTGACAAGCGGTATGGAAATCCATATTGATGACATTATTGAAACTTTACTGTTAAATGGTTACGAACACTGTGATATGGTAGAGGGAGCAGGACAGTTTGCTCACAGAGGCGGTATTCTTGATGTATTTATGCCCGATACCGAAAAGCCTGTCAGGATAGAGTTCTGGGGTGATGAAATTGATACTATCAACACCTTTGATACCGAAACACAAAGACGCATTGATTATGTCGAAAAAATTACTGTCACACCGTCTGTGGAAGTACTTTTGAATAATAAAACGGTTCTTGCTGAAAAAATCAGACAGAAAATGAAAATGCTTCGTGGAAAAAATTCTGCCAAAGCGAAAGAAATTCTTCAAAGCGAAATTGATGACCTTTTAAATGGTGTTACTGTCGGTTCAGCGGATAAATTTATCAGTCTTGTTTATGACGAAAATGCCTGTCTGCTGGACTATATCAAAAACCGTATTGTCTTTGTTTCGGAACAGACTAAGGTAAAATCCAGACAGAACGGTTTCTATACGCAATATAACGCCGAAATCAAAGATAATTTTGCTATGGGAACCCTTTGCAAAGGGTTTGACACTTTCTGTGTGGAAAAATTTGTTGTCAAGGATTTTCTGCAGAAAAGCACCACCGTTTTTCTGGATAACTTTACACATGGCAATTATGACATTCCTTTACAGGAACTGATTAACTTTACCGCTAAACAACTTTCACTCTGGAGTGGTTCATACAGTATTCTGAAAGAAGATTTAGACAATGACAGTAATAATAATATAAGCGTTGTTGTTCTGGCGGGAACAGAAAAAAGTGCCGTATCTTTGAGTGAACAACTCCGTGAAGATAACTACAATGTTCACTTTGTCGAAGATATTGAAAATCCGTTGCCTGACCATATCTATGTTATGTCGGGTACACTGTCATCAGGATTTCAGTATCCTTATGCTAAATTCAAACTGATATCTCACGGTACTGTATTCAAATCCGCAAAAAGAAAACTTTCTCGTCCGAAAAATGCCCAACAAATTTATTCGTTGGAAGAATTAAGTGTCGGTGATTATGTTGTTCATACAAAATTCGGCGTGGGAATTTATCGTGGTATCAGTAAACTGGAAAAAGACGGTGTTATCAAAGATTATATTACCATTCTCTATGCGAAAGATGATGAACTGTTTGTCCCTGTTACTCAACTGGATATGGTTTCCAAATATATAGGGCCACAGGAAGATAAAAAAGTTAAACTGAACAGGCTTGGCAGTAACGACTGGGCTAAAGCAAAATCCAAAGTCAAAAAATCTGTCAGGGATATTGCCAAAGAACTCATTAAACTCTATTCTGAAAGAATGAAAGCCAAAGGTTATGCGTTCTCTAAAGATAACGAATGGCACAGGGATTTTGCTTCGCATTTTGAATATGAAGAAACCGGTGACCAGATGAGATGTATTGAAGAAATCACCTATGATATGGAAAGAACAGCTCCTATGGACAGACTGCTTTGTGGTGATGTAGGATTTGGCAAGACGGAAGTTGCTATGCGTGCAGCATTCAAATGTGTTGCTGATTTGAAACAGTGTGCTTTGCTTTGTCCGACTACCATTCTGGCATGGCAGCATTATCAGACGGCTTTAAGACGCTTTGAAGGGTTCGATGTCAAAATCGAACTGCTTTCCCGTTTCCGAACACCGTCACAACAGGAAGAAATTATCAAAGGTCTGAAAAACGGCGATATTGATATGGTAATCGGTACACACCGCCTGATTTCCAAAGATATTGTTTTCCGTGATTTGGGATTGGTTATCATAGATGAAGAACAGCGGTTCGGTGTGGCACAAAAAGAGAAATTCAAAGAATTATGCAATAATATTGATGTACTTACCTTGTCGGCAACCCCTATCCCCCGAACACTGAATATGGCAATGAGTGGTATGCGTGATATGTCTGTACTGGAAGAAGCTCCTCAGGACAGACAACCTGTTCAGACTTATGTCATGGAATATGACAGCGATGTGATTTTTGAAGCTATCCGCAGAGAATTGCGTCGTGGCGGTCAGGTATTCTATTTACACAACAGCGTGGAAACTATTGAAAGCTGTGCTTTAAAAATTGCAGAAAATGTTACAGAAGCCAATGTCGGTGTGGGACACGGTAAGATGAGTGAACAGGAACTTTCGGAAGTATGGCGGAAAATGCTGGAAAATGAAATCAATATTCTTGTATGTACCACTATTATCGAAACAGGCGTCGATATTCCCAATGCCAACACTCTCATTATAGACAATGCTGACCGTATGGGTCTGTCACAGTTACATCAGTTAAGAGGGCGTGTAGGGCGTTCGTCAAGACGGGCATACGCCTACTTTACTTACCGACCGTTGAAAGTACTGACAGAAATTTCAGCGAAACGGTTATCCGCTATTCAGGAATTTACAGAGTTCGGCAGTGGTTTCAAGA
Source organism: uncultured Ruminococcus sp. (assembly GCA_902773265.1). Taxonomy (GTDB): domain Bacteria; phylum Bacillota; class Clostridia; order Oscillospirales; family Acutalibacteraceae; genus CAG-964. Next base: position 2,229 of record CACYDZ010000338.1, on the reverse strand, counting down.
TTGCTATGCGTGATTTGGAAATTCGAGGGGCAGGTAATATACTTGGCGGTGAACAGCACGGTCATATGGAAAGTGTCGGCTATGATATGTATTTGAAACTCCTCAATGAGGCTATCCGTGAAGAGCGTGGCGAAGAACCCGGTATTCAGGAAGTAGAATGTTCCATAGATGTTCCCATTACTGCACATATTCCTGAAGAGTATATCTCATCTTTAAAATTGCGTATTGCTATGTATAGACGAATAGCAGATATTCGGAATAAGACAGATGCAGATGATGTCATTGACGAACTGATTGACCGTTTTGGTGATGTTCCGTCATCTGTCATGGGATTGATACAGGTAGCTTTAATCCGCAATATGGCTTCTTCTTACGGTATTTGTGAAATCAGACAAAATGATACTTCTCTCTTACTGTATGTCAATGATATCCGCAACACCAGAACAGGTGATTTACTGGATAAATTGGGAAAACGGGCAAACCTCCGACTGGAAAATAAACCTTACATTCAAGTGCAGTTTCCAAAACGCATTGCTCCTTTGAAAATGCTGACGGAAGTTTTCAATTAATTGAACAATTTGTTAAAAATATGTATTTATAATTTACTTTCAGCTGTTTTTTTGCTATAATTTTCTGGCAGAACGGTTGGAACTACTTTCTGATAGCTATGACAATTAAAAGTTTCGGTTAAACCTTTGGGGAGGCTTGTGGAGTCAATGGGCAAAGCTCCTTGTGGAATTTTAAAGGGCAACGCCCTTTAATCGGCTAAAAAATTCAAATAAAATCTGCGTAAGCAGATTTTCAACCGTAATTTTCTTAAATTAAACGGAGGTTTCCAATATGAAAAATCAACTCAAAAAAATTATATCGACACTGACATTATTTTCTGTTTTCGGAATGTTATCTGCATTACAATGCTTTGCACTGGGGGAAAATCCTGTTACGGCTACGGGCGACAGTAACAGAGTACTTGTTATGGTACTTGGCGGAGTAATGGCAGCAGCAGTTATTCTCATTATTGTACTTTCTATTACAAAGAAAAAAAAATAAGTTTTCAGGAGTGAAACTCTCATGAATAAAAAAATTATTGCATTAATAACAGCAATCGTTATTCTGATTATCAGCGGGTTTATTGTTTCAGTAAATTTTTTCCGTAAAGATAAACCAAAAACACCCGATAATACCTCTCGTACCCCTGTAAAAACAGAAATCGGTACAAATGCTAAGGGAGAAAATGTTGTTGTTGTCGGCACTGACCCAAGCGGTGCAAAAATTGAAAACGGTACTTATGCTGACGGTACAAAAGTAGAAATTGCGACTACCCAAAACGGAGAAATTGCTACGGAAAGTAACGGAGAATATGTCATTATCTATCCTGACAGCGTGAGTACAGATATTAACAGCCATAATACTTCTTCAGATTCTGAAAATGCTGACACCGAACTTACAACATCAAATACTAACAGTTCTTCTAAAACAAGTTCCTCATCTTCAAAACCGGTTACTTCGAAACCTGATACTTCAAGTTCTTCTTCCAAAACCAATTCTTCAACATCAACTCCTTCAAAACCCAGTTCCTCCTCAACGCCAAGTTCTTCAAAAACGACTTCTTCAAAATCTGAAACACCAAGTTCTTCAAAAACAAGTTCAAGGGAAATTGTAGAACCTAAAACAGAAAAAGATACGGTTTCCATTAACGGAAGTCAATTCAAAGTCGGCGATACAGTAAGAGTATCTTTTTATATGCAGTGCGATACCAGATTTACAGGTGTAGACTTGACTGTGAATTATGATGGAAAGGTATTGACAGCTCTTGATAATGTGGAAGCTCCCAATGTGGCAAGTCCCGAAAGCAATATAGCTTTGGAAAACAGAGTGAGAATGATTGCGGTTGCTGCGGTTGCCGTCAATGATTTCTCCAGTGAAAAACTGCTTGTCAGTTGTGATTTCAAAGTCAGGAAGATTTCCGACAATCCCAGCGAAATTGCTTTACAGATTGAAGAAATGCTGGATAATGATTTAGCCAATATTTCGTCTGACAGCTATACTATCAGAACGGAAGTTGCCAAAATATAGCAGCTTCCTGTTGTGTTATTCCTCACTTCATGTCATTCCGAACGAAGTGAGGAATGTTTTATTGTCAAAATCTGCTTACGCAGATTTTGTTGGGAATTTTTAGCCGATTAAAGGGCGTAGCCCTTTAAAATCCTACAAGGGGCTGCCGCCCCT
>CACYDZ010000337.1 GCA_902773265.1 uncultured Ruminococcus sp. | reverse complement strand
TTCGGCTCACTTCGTTCGGAAATCTTTATCCGAAAATCTGCGTTCAAAGAATTTAACGGCGGTAGTTTCTGATTTCACCTCTGAACAACAGACTGCCGTTATAGGCAATACCCTCTACCATACTGCCGTTACAGTGCTTGACCATCTCCATATATCCCTGATGATAGTCACAGCCACGCATAGTAGAATGAGTATCACTGCCAAGAAAATCGACATAACCTTCATTTATCAGCCTGAAAAGTATCTTTGATAATCCTCTTGTATACAGACTTTCCGTATTGATTTGTACCTTACAGCCCATTTCACGCAGACGGGATAATAACTTTTTGTCGGTCAGCAAAACGGCATAGCGTTCGATATGGGCAAGAATGGGAATGATATTATACTTTTCGATAAGTGTTTTCAGCCAGAGTACTTCATTTTCCGCCATAACACTGCTATAAGGCATTTCGGCAAGCAGATAGTTCGTACCGTGATAGCACAAGGGGGATAAATCCTTTGCGTGTATGATATTCTCTGACATATGTACCTCTGCCCCATAGGTAAAACGCATATGTCCCTCATATTCACGCAGTACAAACTCCAGAGCATTTTTTCTTGCCTGAAAATAGTCCTGCAATATTTCTTCGGATTTTTCATCATTGCCACTCATATCCACATACTGTGAATAAAAATGTGGTGTGAATGCCAGATGTGTTACTCCCTGATTTTCCATTTCTTCCAGCAGAACCATAGAAATATCTATATCGGGAGAACCATCATCAAGTTTAGGTAAAATATGGGTATGGATATCATATCTGTTCATTGAAAATTCCTCCCGTATAATTTTCAGGTTCAGGTTATGGACAAAATTTGCTTTGGCAAATTTTGGATTTTTGCGGGGAGTTAAAGGGCGTTGCCCTTTAAAATCCCACAAGGGGTTTCACCCCTTGACCCCACAAGCCTTTGAAAAGGCTTGACCGAAACTTTTAATTGTGTAAGCTGAAAGTTATCTTTATCATTCAGATGAGTGTGCAGACATAGTCACCCATTTCCGAACAGCTTACCTTGATTTTACCGTCCTCATAGATATCGGGTGTTCTGTGGGTTTCGAGAGCTTTGGACACAGCGTCCTCAATCGCCTGACCCGCCTGTTGTTCGCCAAGAGAATATTTCAGCATCATTGATACAGACAATATGGTTGCCAAAGGATTGGCAATATTCTTTCCGGCAATATCAGGTGCCGAACCGTGAATAGGTTCATACAGACCCAGTTTGCCCGAACTAAGACTTGCGGAAGCAAGCATACCTATCGAACCGCTTATCATTGACGCTTCGTCAGAAAGAATATCCCCGAAAATATTTGATGTGACAATCACATCGAACTGCTTAGGATTTCTGACCAGCTGCATAGCACAGTTGTCCACATACATATGATTGACTTCGACTTCGGGATATTCTGCCGACATTCTGTTGACCGTTTCTCTCCAAAGTCTTGAAGATTCCAGAACATTTGCCTTATCGACACTGGTAAGTTTTTTACTGCGTTTCATCGCCAAATCAAAGGCAACTCTGACAATTCTTTCAATCTCATAGACAGAATATTTTTCGGTATCGTAAGCATACGGCATACCATCCTCTTCCCCTCTGCCTCTCTGACCGAAATAAATACCGCCTGTCAGTTCTCTGACAATCATGATATCCAGATTATCCCCGATAATGTCATCTTTGATAGGAGACGCCTTTTTGAGTGGTTCAAAGATAACGGCAGGACGCAGGTTGGCAAAAAGACCCAACGCACCTCTGATACCCAATAAACCTGATTCAGGTCTTTTGCCGGAGGGCTGATTATCCCACTTTGCACCGCCGACAGCTCCCAGAAGTACCGAATCGGAATTTTTACACTTATCTATTGTAATTTGTGGTAACGGTTCTCCGCAGTTGTCGATAGCTATTCCGCCTATGTCAGCGGGGTCGTACTCCACCGAAAAGCCGAATTTCTTTGCCGTCACATCAAGTACCTTTACCGCCTGTTCAACAATTTCAGGGCCTATACCGTCCCCTTTAAGCAATGCTATTTTATACTGTTTCATTATCTATTCCTCCATTTTACAGTTATATTGATTGTATCATATACCGCTCTTTCAGAATGTAGCCTACTTTACAATTTCAGGAAAATACACCTCTCTCAACATAGAGAAACAACTTATAGCGGTGACAACGGAAAGTTTTTATCCACTTTTTTCAAACTTACTTTTTTTGAAAAAAAAAGTAAGCAAAAAAACTTTTAAGGCTCGCTTCGCTCGATTTATTCAGCAGACTTTCAGCGGTGACAACGGAAAGTTTTTGTCCACTTTTTTCAAAAAGTGGGCAGGGTTAAGGGGCGGCAGCCCCTTAGCAGGATTTTAAAGGGCGGC
>CACYDZ010000336.1 GCA_902773265.1 uncultured Ruminococcus sp. | reverse complement strand
TGTCAATCTGTCTTATCTTGTTCTGGATATCGTCACTCTGATGGCTGTTGTCCTGATAAACACTCTGAAACTTCTGTTCTTTCTTTGCCAGCTCCGCATAAAGTTTTGCATATTCTTCTGTTTCTTCAAACGGAATAACCGTTACCATTTTGCCTCTCAATTCCTCAATTTTACTCTGCAAGCTGTTTAACTGCGATTGTGCAGTAGCTATTTTCTTTTCTGTTTCGTCAATATTTTCTGCAACTTTAACAAGTTCTTTTTTGATTTCCTGACACTCTTTCTTAATACTCTCCAGCTTGTCCGATTTTTCTTTGTTGAACAAGGCTTTTGTCTGCTCTATCTGACCTGTCGGTAATGGCTGATGACAAAAAGGACATACGGTTTGTCCGTCAAATACAAGATTTTTCGTTTCCGTCCACTTGATATTGAGTTCTTTACCTCTGGCAATATATCCTTTCCGTTTGCCTTCGTTGAATTTTTTGGAAAGTTCGTAATCTGAAATCTGCATTTCCAGATGTAATTTTTCTTCATTCAATTCAGATATTTTTCTAAGAATTTCTTCGTTTGGTTTACCGATTTCGGTCGTGTAACGAATTTTTGCCTGTGCAATCTGTCGCTTTATACCCGAAATCTCTGCACTGAGTTCCCATATCAGACTACTATCGTCTGTTACTCTTAGCCGTTCTTCTGTGTCAGCTTTCTTTTGTTTTAATCCTGCCAGACGTTCGGAATTAAAGTGTTTTCCGCTGCTTTGCATTTCATTGACAGTATTGTTATAGGCATTTATCTCCACAGGAAGTTCTTTCAATCGTTTGTTTATCTTATCTCTGTTGACTTTGGTAACAGCACTAAAATCGCTGACGGTAAGATTTTCAAGATATTTGCCGAGTTCAGATAACTCTGTATGACTGCTGATGACAGTTTCATCTTGTATATCCATAGCAAATGCTTTTATCAGAAATTCTCTACGCTTGCTCCAGTGCAGTTTACCTGCAAACATATCAGGGTTTGTCAACAGTGAGAAAACTTCCTCATTACACAAACTGTCAATAAACTCTTTGTATTCTTTCTGCTTTCTGGGAACACCGTTTATTTCGTATACCGTTGTATTACCTGTCAGTCTATGTTCTGCCTCGCCACGCTTACGCTCCCATTTTTCTTTAAAAGTCCTTTTCAGAATAACGCTCTGACCGTCATCAAGTACAAATGCTCCCTCGACACTGTAATTCAATCCTGATGTGTTATTTGTTTTGACACTGAAATTAGTATTCTGATTGCTGTCTTTTCCGAATAACAGCCAGAAATAAGCGTCTGCCAGTGTTGTTTTTCCTGAACCGTTTGCACCGTAAATTCTGCAATTTTCTCCGTCTGGTTCAAACGAATATTTCTGTACACCCTTAAAATTTTCAAGAGTTAATTTTATCAATTTCACCTTGCAATTCTCCTTTCAGTCTTTCGTAACGTTGATTGCCCAAAACGTACCGTTCAAATTCTTCCCGTTCTTTATCACTGCACGGCTCATTGTATGGAATACCTTTCCAGACTTTGAACCTTTCGTATCGCTCACGGGTCTTTGGGTCGTTCAGGTCTGTTACATAATACCTTTTGATTTTCATACTTTTCCGTTTCTGAGATTGGCTAAAATCTCCTGCTGATACTTTTCGTACCGTTCTTTTCGTTCCTGTCTGATGGAGCTGTACTGACTGCACTGTATTCCACGACTGCTTGCAACACATTCTTTCTGATTTTTACAGTCAGTACATACTCCAAATGTCTGATTTACCATTGACTTTTCACTACCGATTATGCTAAAATATAATCGATATATGTTTTTCTTCTTGCCCCTTAGCGACCCCCATCGCTAAGGGGCTTTCTCTTATGAAATCCACGATTTTTCCGGTAACTGTGAGACGAGTTTATCGAACTCTTTTGTTTCTTTTGAGTATTTATCAAACTCTTCACTGTTCGCCTTTTCGTATGCTTCCTCAATTTTTCTGATAACCTGTATTACAGATACATTCTCACCTCTCAAC
>CACYDZ010000335.1 GCA_902773265.1 uncultured Ruminococcus sp. | reverse complement strand
TTCTTTCATGCCGTTGCCGTTTTTCCGCTGTCTTTTATAGACAAGAAAATATAACTGTGGTATAATATGAACAAATACTGCAGAAGGAGACAGAAAAATGAAACTGATACAGAGTTTTTCGGTAGACCACCGTTTTATCGTGCCTGGCATTTTTTTCAGCCGTGAGGATTCCGTTGGCGGCGACACAGTTACAACCTATGATATCAGACTTAAACGACCAAACAAAGAGCCTGTTATTGACATAGCAGCAATGCATTCGCTGGAACATCTGATTGCTACTTTTCTTCGCAACGAACCTGAGTGGAAAGACGAGATAATCTACTGGGGACCTATGGGGTGTTTGACGGGTTTTTACCTGATTTTGAAAGGCAGTCGCAAGCCACAGGAGATTTTTGATTTGGTTCTGCGTTCGTTCTGTTCAGTAAAAGAAGCAAAGGAAGTTCCGGGTACTGCACCTGAGAACTGTGGACACTATCTTATGCACGACCTTGAAATGGCAAAATGGTATGCGGCGGAATTTACGGAATACCTTATGGCACACGCTGAAGATTCCTGCATTTTCGAGTATCCACGAACGGAGCGTCTTATCACGGAGAGCGGAATGCAGTTTTTTGATTCATAAATTTTCGGATTGAAGTTTCATCTTGGCGGTAAACATAATAATGGATTTTGTCAGAGATTAGTGAAAGAATAATGAAAAAAAGCCCTTAGCTGTTGTTGTCAGCTAAGGGCTTTTCTGTCTGATACATATTTTTTTGATGGTATATAATAAAAATTGACACATTCTAGAAAACAAAAATATACGCATTTATGATTGAGCAAATCTATCATTTTTTATGATTATGAATAATAAATATATGCTGTCTGTCACCCTGAACGAAGTGAGGGGCTTAAAAAAATTCCTCACTTGTTTGGAGTGACGAGTGTTTGTTCAATTTTTTAATTAGTACGCATTAAAAAAATGTAGGCTTGATAAAAACAGAAAAAAAAGAAAATCTGGCTGAAATATGGTATAATGAGAGTATCCAAAAATATTTAACCAGAAAAGGACAGACTTTCAAGTGGAAGAACGATTAGCAATATTTTGTGATGCAAACGATTTTTGTCAAAAATATGAAGACTATTGTATTCATTATCGGTTAGTAAGCAAAGATGAAATAATCTCCCGAACGAAAATGTACATGAGTGAAATTATAACAATAGTCATATATTTTTATCTTTCCTATTACAGAATATTCAAGTGGTAGTACAAACATTATAGGAGGCGAACTTATGAAACATATTTATTTTATAGATACCGAAGTCAGTGAAGCTGACAATAAGATATATGATTTTGGTGCAGTAAATGAGAACGATGATAAACTCCACACAGGTTTGTCTTATGAATTTTACAATTTTATTACCAATTCGGAATATTTGTGTGGTCATAACATCATTAACCATGATGCAAAATATATTGAAGTTTCTGAAACAACAAAATATATTGATACGCTGTACTTATCTCCAATGCTGTTTCCGAATAAACCGTATCATTCTCTGCTGAAAGACGACAAATTACTGACCGATGAACTGAATAATCCTCTGAATGATGCTGTAAAGGCGAAAGAATTATTTTATGATGAAGTCAATGCTTTTTCAGAACTGGACGATGAATTGAAACTCATTTACTATATGTTGCTTAAAGACAGTCCATATTTTTCAGGCTTTTTTGCTTATATAGGTTTCTCAGCAGAAGATGACCTTGAAACAGCTATCTTAATCCGTTTTTTGGATAAAATTTGTGAAAATGCTCCGTTATCTGATATGATATCCGAAATGCCTGTTGAACTGGCATATTGTCTTGCATTGCTTTCAGCCACAGAGGAACATTCTCTGATACCTCGCTGGGTACGGATAAACTATCCTAAAGTCGATACTGTGTTGCACCTGCTCAGAAGTGTATCATGTCACAAATGTGAATACTGTCAGTCAAAGCTGAATCCAATATCTTATCTCAGAAAATATTTTGGCTATACAAGTTTTCGGAAATATAATGGTGAACCGTTGCAGGAAAATGCTGTTTCAGCGGCAACAGAATATAAATCTTTACTGGCAATTTTTCCCACAGGAGGAGGAAAATCTCTTACTTTTCAAATACCGGCACTTATGGCGGGAGAAACAGAACGAGCCTTGACGGTGGTTATTTCTCCTTTGCAGTCGCTGATGAAAGACCAAGTGGATAATCTTGAAAAAAATGGTATTGCTGAAGCGGTTACTATCAACGGTTTGTTAAGTCCTATTGAAAGAGCTGAAGCTATTGAAAGGGTAGAATCGGGAATAGCGTCGATACTCTATATCTCTCCTGAGGCACTTCGTTCAGTGACCATAGAAAGACTGTTTTTATCACGGCATATCAACCGTTTTGTTATAGATGAGGCACACTGTTTTTCAGCTTGGGGACAGGATTTTCGTGTTGATTATCTGTACATCGGAGATTTTATCCGTGAGTTACAGAAGAAAAAAGGTAATGATTGTCAGATACCTGTGTCTTGTTTTACGGCTACGGCAAAGCAGAAAGTTATCAGTGATATAAAAGAGTATTTCAAAAACAAACTGGATATTAAACTGGAATTATTTGCTACCAATGCATCCCGTACTAACCTTCGATATGAAGTGTTGTATAAGGAAACAAACGAACAGAAATATGAAACACTCCGTATACTTATTGAGCAAAAGCATTGTCCCACTATTGTATATGTATCTAGAACCAAGCGTACAAGACAGATTGCTCAGAAACTGGTTGATGACGGTTTTAAGGCAAGAGCTTTCAACGGTAAAATGGACAGCAGTGAAAAACAGGAAAATCAGGAAGCGTTCATCAATGATGAAATTCAGGTGATTGTTGCAACATCGGCTTTTGGTATGGGTGTAGATAAGGCAAATGTCGGACTGGTTATTCATTATGATATTTCCGATTCCCTTGAAAATTATGTGCAAGAAGCGGGTCGTGCAGGACGGGATTCGTCCTTACAGGCGGACTGTTATGTTCTGTTTAATGACGAGGATTTGGACAAGCATTTTATTTTACTCAATCAGACCAAACTCAGTATCAGTGAGATACAACAGGTGTGGAAAGCCATAAAAGGACTTACCCGTATAAATATGGAAGTATGTTGTTCACCTCTTGAAATCGCAAGACAGGCAGGCTGGGATGATAGTGTTTATGATATAGAAACCAGAGTAAAAACGGCTATACAAGCATTGGAAAATGCAGGATATATTCATAGGGGAAAAAATGTGCCGAAAATTTATGCGACAAGTATTCTTGTCAAAAGTATGACAGAAGCGATTGAACATATAGATAACTCTTTCAAATTTCGCAATGATGCGGAAAGAACTATGGCCAAACGCATTATAAAATCTCTCATTTCCAGCAAAAGTATTGCCATGACAGGCAATACTGATGCAGAATCAAGAGTAGACTATCTTGCGGACAGGCTTGGTATAGAAAAAGAGGATGTTATATATTCTATACAACAAATGCGTGAAGAGGGATTGCTGGCTGATGCAAAAGACCTTACTGCATATATACAAAAAAACGATACACTCAATAAATCAAAACTGATACTTCGTCGCTTTCAGGTTCTGGAAACATTTTTACTCGATTATATTCATATGGATAAACTTTGTATGAATTATAAGGAATTGAATGAAGCGGCACTGACAAGCGGTATTAAGACAAGTTCAGTCAACTCCATAAAAACACTATTCTACTATTGGACGATACGCGGTTATATTCAAAAAGAACAGAATCAAGCCACCAACAGGGTAATCATCGTGCCAAAACTCAGTATGGAGCATATCAGAGAAAATCGTCATAACAGCTATCATATCGCCGAATGTATTATCGACTATCTTTTTCAAATCAGCGATAACAATATCAATATCAAAAGTGAGTTATTGGTTCAGTTTTCTGTTATAGAACTGATGAAAGTCTGTCAGAAACAATCTTCGGGGAATATTTCTCAAAATCAAATTGAAGAAGCGTTGCTGTTTCTTTCAAAAATCGGGGCATTAAAGATAGAAGGCGGATTTCTTGTACTGTATGGCGGAATGCGTATCAAAAGACTGATAACGGATAATAAGATACGCTATAAACTTGAAGATTACAGACAACTTAACGAATTTTATCAACAGAAGATACAACAGATACATATTATAGGTGAATATGCTAATATGATGGTGCGTGACTATCATGCGGCTTTGCAATTTGTCAATGATTATTTCCAGATGGATTATAAAAAATTTCTATCACAGTATTTTGGTGGCGAAAGAACCAAAGAAATCAAACGCAACATCACACCTAAAAAATACAGACAACTTTTTAATACGCTTTCTGAAAAACAACTCGAAATTATTCATGATGACAGCTCAAAATATATTGTTGTTTCTGCAGGACCAGGAAGCGGAAAAACAAAGGTTCTGGTTCATAAGCTCGCTTCACTGCTTTTGCTTGAAGATGTAAAACATGAACAGTTGCTCATGCTGACATTTTCGAGAGCAGCTGCCATAGAGTTCAAACAAAGACTTCATACTCTGATTGGTAACGCTGCCAACTTTATAGAAATAAAGACATTCCATTCCTATTGTTTTGATTTACTGGGAAAGATAGGTAATGTTGAAACTTCTGATAATATTGTCAGAGATGCTGTTGAACGCCTTTGCAAAGGTGATGTTGATTTGGGCAGGATTACCAAAACAGTTCTCGTTATAGATGAGGCACAGGACATGGACAGCCATGAATACAGACTTGTTGAATTTATGATGAAGTATAATGATGATATGCGGATTATTGCCGTAGGTGATGATGACCAGAATATCTATCAGTTTCGTGGTTCAGATTCAAAGTATCTCAAGTCACTGATTACCCACTATAATGCCAGACAGTATTCACTGACAGAGAATTACAGAAGCAGTATCAGCATTGTATCATTTGCCAACCGCTTTGTTAAAGAAATTCCTGAAAGAATGAAAACAGAAAATATAAAGGCAGTTTCTGAAAATCTTGGTGAAGTAAAACTGATAAAACATAGTGGGGTCAATATAGAAACAGCATTAGTGGAAGATATACTGTCTGTTAATGCAAACGGAACAACTTGTGTTCTGACATATACCAATCAGGAATCTTTGTTCATACTTGGTATATTGAAACAGAAAAATATCCCGTCAAAACTGATACAATCCCTTGACGGATTTGATATGTATGATATTGCCGAAATACGGTTCTTTCTCAAAAAACTGAGTATTAACCATACTTCATCGGTTATCAGTAATGAACAGTGGAACAATGCTGTTCAAGAATTACAGAACCGCTATTATGACAGTGCCTGTATATCTGTTGTTATGAATATTCTGCACACATTTGAAGAAACCAACGAAAAGAAATACCGTACTGATTTTGAAATATTTCTGCACGAATCCAAAATAGAGGACTTTTATACCGAGGAACAAGGCATAATTACTATTTCGACAATGCACAAGTCTAAGGGCAGAGAATTTGACAATGTGTATATGCTCATCAATTCTACAAATATGACAAGCGATGAAGAAAAAAGAAAACTTTATGTTGGTATGACAAGGGCAAAAAAACGACTTCATATTCATTATCGTGGTAATGTATTCGATAAATTTACCGAATATGCTTCTTGTAGTGAAGTGGATTACCGTACTTATCCCAAACCTTCAGAACTGATTTTACAACTTTCCCATAAAGATGTCTATCTGGATTTTTTCAAAGATAAAAAGGAGTTGATACTTCGTTTAAAAAGTGGAAGTCATCTTGTTGTAGAATGTAACAAACTATATGTGAATACAAACGGAAGAAAATTTCCTGTTTTGCAATTTTCTTCAAAATGTAATGAAAAATGCAAACAACTCAGGGCTTCAGGTTATGTTCCTTATGATGCGGTAATAAGATTTATTTGTGCATGGAAAGGCAAAGAAGATATAAAAGAAGTGGCAGTGATTCTGGCAGATATTCATTTTCGTAGAGATACAGAATAACTTCCATCGTTTTGTTAAGGAGATTGAACATGGATAAAAAATTTGACAAATTACAACAGGCAAAAATGTTTATGGATTATTTGGCTAATGGTATTGAGTCCATAGATAAGTAGAGGCTACTGCGGACACCTTTCATAATGAAAAGATTATAGAATGTTTCAGATATATTTCCGATATTCTGGGAAATATTCAACCATCAGATTACTTTGATATTACTGATGAACAAATATCCAGATTGAATAATTTTATCAAATTTCTTATCTGAAAATTCAATGGGGATAAAATCATTTTTCGGTTTTATGCTACTGTAATTGAACAAATCTATTATTTGTTGTGATTATGAACAACAAATATATACTGCCTGTCACCCCTCGCTTCGTGAGGAGTGTTTATCTAAGGTTCAGCTATGACAACTAAAAGAGTTTTGTCTACCTTTTCGAAAGTGGTGGGGTCAAGAGGTGAAACCCCTTGTGAGATTTTTAGGGGCAAAGCCCTTAAACAGATAAAAATTCAAAACAAAAAACTGTCGCATAAAAAGATATGCGACAGTTTTTTAATTACAATTTAATCTTCGGTATTTTCGGTGGCATTATCGGGAATTACAGGTTCTTCTGTTGTAGGTTCCTCATACGGTTCTTCGGTAGGTTCTTCATACGGTTCTTCGGTAGGTTCTTCTGACGGTGTAACAGGAACAAACGAGGTAGGCGGTTCAGTAGGCTGCTGTACGGGAGGAATATAAGACCCTGCGGTAAATCTGACTTGTTTGTTCACAAAGTCAATTTCGTATTTTCTCCAGATTTGTCCGTCAACTTCTACATAAACAACAGAAGTATCTTTACCTCTTACAGAAAAAGTAATCTGTTTTTGTGTGGCGGGAATCATATTACGGCTGACGCTCTCATCAAGAACACCGTCGATAGTCACTTTTACAGGACATTGTGTAACAGCATTTGTGGGAAGCAGTGTAGTAATATTGAGGATTTTATACTTGTCCAGACCTTTGGCAACATATACTTTAACAATAGCATTTTTCTGGACTTCACTGCCTTTCATCGGACTTTGACCAAGTATCGTTTCGGCGGGCAAATCGACTTCTGTATTATATTCATAATCAAAAGTCAGTCCGGCATTGCCGACAGCCTGAGACGCTTCATCTCTGGTCATATTGGAAACATCGGGAACGGTGACAGTATCTTTGACAACGGTCTTTTTGACAAAGACTTTGATTTTTTCCGTTACGGAAACTTCACTGCCGGCTTTAGGGGTAGTATCTCTGACAATATCTTCAGCGGTATCTTCGTCTTCAATGTAGACAACATCAGCCGAAAGTCCTTTTGCTTTGATTTTGGCGATAGCGGTTTCTTCAGGTTCACCTGAAACATAAGGAACAGCGATAAGTGTATCTGAACTGTTGACAGTAAGCGTAATTACCGCTCCTTCTTTGACTTTCTTCGCTCCTGCCACAGGTTCCTGAGCAAGAATTTCGCCTTCGGGTTTGTTGGCATCATAGATATTGATAACATCCCATGTGAATTTGTAACTCTTGTTTTCGGTGACGGAAGAATATTTCTGACCCACAAAATTAGGAATATCCACAGAAGCGGTATTGCTTGCCTCACAGGAATGTAAAAGGGCAAGTGAACCGAACAGAATTAAACAAAGAATTAAAGAGGTGAATACACCCACAAGAATGTTGAAAATCGGTGAACGGGCTTTTTCAGCTACCTCTGTATATTTGGCATAGGTGGGTTCATCGTCTTCGGGTTCTGTATCATCGGCGGGATATTCGTAATGGAATACCGTAGACGGATTTTTGGTTACTTTCTGTAAATCGGAAAGCATTTCTTCTGCACTGGCATAGCGTTGGGTAGGGTCTTTACGCATAGCCCGCAAGGTGATTTCTTCCAGACCTGCGGGAATATCAGGGTTGATATCTCTGGGAGGCTGAGGGTCGGACTGTAACTGCATAATGGCTACAGAAACAGCACTGTCGGCTTCAAAGGGCAGTTTACCCGTCAGCATTTCGTAAAGCATAACGCCTATGGAGTAAACATCACTTTTACCGTCTGTACGCTCACCCTTAGCCTGTTCAGGGGCAATATAATGCACAGACCCAATGGCTTTATCCGTCATGGTACGGGTTTCGGTGTTGGAAAATCTGGCAATACCGAAATCGGTAACTTTGATAGTACCGTCCTGTAAAAGCATCATGTTCTGCGGTTTGACATCACGGTGAATAATGCCCTTTTCATGGGCGTGCTGTATAGCTTTGAGAATCTGGCTGATAAAATAAACTGCCATCTTCCAGTCAATTTTATTTTCCTGCTGGTCAAGATATTCTTTGAGGGTAATGCCGTCAATATATTCCATGACGATATATTGTATCACATCACCAAAACTGACATCATATACCTTGACAATATTCGGGTGAGATAATACCGATATTGCTTTGGACTCATTTTTAAAGCGTCTGATAAATTCACCGTTCTGGGAAAATTCTTCTTTAAGAATTTTGATAGCCACAGTGCGGTTATCTTTAATATCATATGCTTTATAGACAGTAGCCATACCGCCAATGCCGATAAGTTCCTGAATTTCATACCTTCCGTCTAATTTTTTACCCACATACTTATCCATAAACATCACTCCCGAATATTATTTGCATACATCACGGCAACAGAGATATTATCTCCGCCACCATTGCGTTTCGCTTCTTCTGTCAAAGCGTCAGTCAGTTCGTCACCACTGCAACTTTCTGCATAGCTGAGAATTTGCTTATCTGAAATATAATTGGTCAGTCCGTCAGAACAGACAATCAGAATATCTTCATCACTGAACGGTGCTTCTATGTAGTCAGGAATAACATAGGGGTCAACACCGACAGCTCTGGTAATGAAATTTTTGTTAGGGTGTACCTGAGCCTGTTCTAAGGTAATTTCCCCACGATTGACCATTTCCTGTACAACAGAATGGTCCTGTGTAAGTTGTTTGATTTTTTTGTTGTGTATACGGTAAACACGGCTGTCACCCACATGGATAATCATTGCCCAGCCTTTATGGGCGACAATCAGTTCCATCGTTGTTCCCATACCCTGTAAAGTGATATCTCTGCGTTGTCTGTTATAGATGGTACTGTTGGCTTTATCAACAATATCTCTCAGAAAATCTTCTGCCTGATAGTCGCTGGCTCTGCGGTCAAAGGAAACGATAGCCTCTTTGGTCACATCAACGGCGGTCTGACTGGCGACATTTCCGCCGTTAGCACCGCCCATACCGTCACAAAGTACTGCCCACATCAGTTTTCCGTCAAACAGAAAACCGCCGTCTACACAGTCCTGATTACTGGAACGAACAAGACCGATGTCTGTTCTGGTATATAGTTGCATTATTTATGCTCCTTTCTGCTGTAGAGTTTAAGGGCTGTTGCCCTTAAAAAACCTGCGTCAAGGGTTGCACCCTTGACAATCCTGCCGGACTTTTTGAAAAAAGTCCGCCAAAAACTTTTATGGAAAATTTGCTGTCGCAAATTTTAAGAGGTTAAGGGATATGTTTACGGCGAAGCTGTCCGCAGGAAGCGTCAATATCAGAACCCAGTGTACGCC
This sequence comes from uncultured Ruminococcus sp., assembly GCA_902773265.1. Lineage (GTDB taxonomy): Bacteria > Bacillota > Clostridia > Oscillospirales > Acutalibacteraceae > CAG-964. Next base: position 393 of record CACYDZ010000335.1, on the reverse strand, counting down.
GTACCGTTACGGGAATACCGTTGGTTTCGAGAATTTCGGCAAAGTGCAGAAGTTGTTTTTTCTGACTTTGGCGGTAATCGGTTTCGGCAACGGTATTGACAGGAATGAGGTTGATATGACACAACATTCCTTTGACGAGCTGTAGCAGTTGTAAAGCACAACTGTCCGTATCGTTGAATTTATCTATCATAGCGTATTCAAAGGTAATACGGCGTTTAGTGGTCTTGGCGTAGTACCTGCACGCTTTAATCAACTGTTCAACAGGATATTTTCTGTTGACAGGCATAGTCTGATTGCGGAGGGTGTTATTCGGGGCATGAAGAGAAACCGAAAGTGTGATTTGTAATTTTCTGTCGGCGAGTTCGTAAATTCTGGGGACGATACCGCAGGTAG
>CACYDZ010000334.1 GCA_902773265.1 uncultured Ruminococcus sp. | reverse complement strand
TGTCGAACTTTTTTCAAAAAGTTCGTGGGGTCAAGGGGCAACGCCCCTTGTGGGATTTTTAAGGGCAAAGCCCTTAAACTCCCCAAAGATAAATCAAAATTTGCGTAAGCAAATTTTGTCTGTCTGCTTTAAGTTTTTTCAATGTTGGCATTTCGGGAAATGGAAAGCACTATTCCCATCTGTGCCAGCAACATGACCAGAGATGTTCCTCCGTAACTGAAGAACGGCAGACTGATACCTGTATTCGGCAATGTGTCGGTAACAACAAGAATATTAATCAAAACCTGTATGCCTATCTGTGACATCAGTCCTACACCTAACAACATCCCGAACTTGTCGTGTGCTTCCAGCGAAATCATTACCCCTCTGACGATTAGTCCTATGAATAACAACATCACAACTACTCCGCCAATCAACCCTAATTCTTCTACAACAACCGCAAAAACAAAATCGTTCTGCGGTTCGGGTAAATACAGATATTTTTCTCTGGACTGTCCGATACCTAAGCCTGTCAGTCCTCCTGAACCTATTGCGTAAAGTGAGTTCATCGTCTGCCATACTTTCCACTGCATATCCGCAGACAGATTTTCTTCCAGTGCCAATCCCCAACCATCCAGACGCTCCTGTGCATATTGCAGCTTATCAAAAACGGTCAGCAAAACAAACCCCAACCCGGCAAGTCCTCCGCCCAGCAGAAACCACTTGATTTTTAACCCTGCAATGAATGCCATCACTGCCAGCAACAAAATGATAATGACTATACAGGAATAATGAGGTTCTAAATATAATAAGAAAATGGTAGGTAAGCCTACTGCCAATGCCGGTACAACACCGTATCTGAATGTTCCCATCTTTTCAAAATGTTCATAGCTGTATTTGGCATAAAATAAAATAATGGCAAATTTCATGACTTCCGATGCCTGAAACGAAAACAGGGAGCCTATCTCTATCCAACGATGTACACCGTTTCTGGCAGGCATGAATAAAGTAACGACAAGTAAAATAAAAGCTGTTATTAAAATAACTTTATCCAGCTTGTATAGATAACGATAGTCAAAATAAGATATGCCTATCATCAGAATGACACCGCCAACCGCAAATCCTGCCTGTCGGACAAGATAAAAAAGGCTGTCACCCGAATTATAATAAGCATACGCATACGATGCTGAAAACATCATGGTAAGACCTACTATCAGCAATACAATTACCAAAAGAAAAAACGGTCTGTCCAGTCCGTCACGGATAGAGAAAAACTTTGTCACGATATGGAAAAGAGATTTTTTCCGTTTCTTTCTTTTGACGGTAGCTTTTCCTCTGACCGCAGTTGTCTTTCTTGAAGAACTGCTGTTTCGGGTAGCCGTTGTGCGTAGGGTTTCAGAAGTGGGGTTTTCGTTGCGATATCTGTCTGAAGTGCGTGTCCGTTCAGAAGTGCGTCCGTAACCTGATGTCCGTGCAGAAGTATTTCGGGGAGAACGGGTGACCGTACCTGACTTTCTTTCTGATGTCCGTCTGGTTTCGGGTGTCCGTCGGCTTTCTGATGTCCGTCTGGATTGAGAGGGTGTATATCTCTCGTCATTACCGTATGATGATTTTCTCCGTGATGAATGTGATTTGGATTGTTCCGCCATAAATTCACCGCCTAACTGTCGTTTTTAAGTGGCACTGGAATAAGTATAGAATGTAGCTAATACGGTCAATGCTCCCATAACTGCCGTTATCAGACTGAATACTATCACAATCTTGACCTCTGACCAGCCACACATTTCAAAATGATGATGAATAGGACTCATCTTGAAAAGTCTTTTTCCCTGACCTGTTCTTTTCTTCGTGATTTTAAAATAACTTACCTGCATCATAACCGAAAACATCTCTATAATGTACATGATACCTATGGGAATAACCAGAATGGGCATATTGATACCGTAAGCAACGGCACAAAGATAACCGCCTAAAAATAAGGAACCTGTATCACCCATAAATACTTTTGCAGGGTTGAAATTCCATACCAGAAAGCCTAAACAAGCTCCTGCCAGTGCGGCAGACATGACAGACATTCCGTTATTCAGCAGATAGCCCGCAATTACCATGAAAGCCATAGAGGCAAAAAAGGTAACTGAACCGTCAAGTCCGTCTATACCGTCAGTAAGATTTGTTGCGTTGACAAATCCCACTATGACAACAACGGAAATTATCCAGTAGAAAATCCCTAAATCTACTCTTCCCAGAAATGGTATCACTGTTTCTGAACGACAGCCACCTAACTTCAACGCAAATACATAAGCAATCGCTACTAAAAACTGTAATACCAGCTTCTGTTTTTCACTAAGTCCTTTATTGTGCTTGTGGGAAATCTTGATAAAGTCATCGGCAAATCCAATCACTCCGAAAAGTATCGCCATAATGATACCTGCAATAAATTTCACATGGTCTTGTGTATACTGGCTGTTCGGCTCTAAAATACACAGTGCCACATAACAACCCACAGATACAAATACTGACGCTATGATAAACATAATTCCGCCCATTGTCGGTGTACCTGATTTTTTCTGATGGGATTTTGGCCCTTCTTCTCTGATAGGCTGACCAAATTTCAGCTTGTGAAGTATGGGTATCAGAAAATTCCCCAGTACTGACGATATCACGAATGAACTCACTGCCGCAATAATTATCATCCAACTGCTCATTTTTTTACCTCCGCTTATCTTTTTTCTGTCGTGGCTTTACGGTATATTTACATGACACCGTTACCATAATTACTATCTTGTTCAAAATTGACTGAGATGACTGTACCTGATTTGACTTTGGAACCTGCCTTGATATCCTGAGAATACGATATTCCCTCTCCCTGTGCATTTGAACCGACAATGCTGACATTCAAATCATTATAGGATGCTCTTTCATTGACTTCTGCTACGGTAAGTTTGGTAAGGTCAGGAACTTCTACCACATCGTTACTCATGCTTTCTTCATCAGTATAAAGCACTACTGTTCCCTTTTGTGGTAATCGTGATTTCGCTGTGGGTATCTGTGACAGTACCTTATCTCCGTCCCCTTTGATAACTACATTGAACCCACCTGCTGTTATTCTGTTCTTTGCCTCATTGACATTTGCTCCTATATAATTATCGGCAGTAGTATCCATCAATGCAATTTCTTCTTTGGTGTATTCTGTTTCAATATTAAGATAGGGTAAAACTTCACCCATAATATTGGCAAATACAGGTGCTGCTACCGAACTTCCGTAATAGCTGTTGCCTAAAGGTGTATCAAAATAGACAAGCATACAGACTTTAGGGTCATTGGCAGGGGCAAATCCACAAAATGAAGCAATATACTGCTGTGAACCGTCTGCGTTATAGACCTTTTTTTCTGATGTTCCCGTCTTGCCTGCTACACGATAGCCTGCCACATAACTGTTTTTGGCTGAACCTGTCTTGGAATTTTCTTCCATCGCCGCAATAACTTTTTTGGTGACTTCTTTGGAAACTACATGGCGTTTGACAACAGGCTTTCGGCTTTCGACTACATTACCATCTGTGTCGGTGATTTCTTTGACTATGTATGGCTGCATGAGTTTTCCGTCATTGCCGACAGCGGATATCGCCGTTACCATCTGTATAGGCGTAATGGCAAAGTTCTGTCCGAATGAGGCAACGGCTAAGTCTATCGGTGCCATAGCTCCTGTACCGTCACCAAAGAAAATATCCGACTGCTCTCCGGGAAGGTCTATCCCTGTTTTTTCGGAAAATCCGAATGCCTGATAATATTCCCAGAATTTTTCCGCACCTATCGCCTGACCTATCTGCATGAATGCCGGGTTACAGGAATTACACAGTGCCTGATTGAAATTCTGTAAACCATGCCCTGATTCTTTATGACAACCTATTGCCCTCGCTCCCTCAAAAGGAACATAGGAACCTGAACAAGTATAAGTACTCTGGTCGGTAATCGTTCCCTCTGACCAACCCATGCAAGAG
>CACYDZ010000333.1 GCA_902773265.1 uncultured Ruminococcus sp. | reverse complement strand
TTTACTGCCAAACTGTAATTCTGACTGTAATTTATCTCTTTGCTTTTCTTTTTCTTCTTTTTGTGTGCTGTATACCGCTTTCTGTTTTTCGATTGTACTGTTTCTTTCCCGTAATTCCTGCAACATTTTTTCTTTTTGGGGAATTGATTTTTCAATCTCTTGCCTGCGTCTGATATTGTTTTCTTCCTGACGGATTTTTGCCGAAATCTTCTGTATCTCTTTCTGACAGACGGCAATCTTTTCAGCAATTATCGGAGAAACTTCTGCTAAATCTGCTTCAATGCCACATTCTGACAGCTGAACAGTAAGAGTTTGTCTTGCCTGTTCTACTGCACCTTTCCAGATTTGACACTCTGATTTTAGGTTGTCCGCTTTTTTTCCTGCTGTTTCGGATTGTTCCTGTGCCGTTTCCAATTCCTGTTCTGTAGGAGCATTCTGCGACTTTTCGGCTAATTTGGGGTGATGTAACGACCCACATACGGGACACGGTTCGTTATCCTGTAATTTTTCCGCAAGAATACCTGCCTGTTCTCTTAAAAAAGCGAAATTCATTTCCAGATATATTTTTGCTTTTACTTCAAACTGCTGTATTGCCTGTTCGCACGACTTCTGCTTTTTTGTCAGTTCGCTTTCCTTTTTCTGATATTCCTTTACGGACTGTTCCACTTTTTCCAGACTGCTTTTTCCCTTTTCTGCCTTTTCCTTTTCTGTCTGATATCTTACTATATTTTCAGATGAACCCTCAAGAGAAATTTTTTCCGCTGTCAGCTTTTCAATTTCTTTTTCTGCTTTGGAAATTCTATCAGTGTTTCTACGATATTCTCTTTCTTCTGACTGTATCTCCCCTGTCAGACGGTTAATTTCATCACTTAATTTAAAAACGGTATCATATCGGGGTAATTCCGTTCTTATTTTACCTGTTTCACCGCTGTTATGCGTACTTATGGATTTATAACGGCTTTCTTCTTTATCCATCGTTTCTTTTTTTTCTGTCAGAACTTCGCTTTCTTGCAGTATCTGTCTGCGGACTTTTTCTGCCTGCTCTTTGGCTTTGTTGTACGCTGTGACTTTTTCCAAATCAATACCGACTTGTTTTAATTGTTCGTCGATATGCTTTAATTCACTGTTCATTTTTTCCAGTTGCCGGCTATCGCTGTTATTCATCTCTTCCAGCAATTCTATGCTTTCCTGTGCCAAAGTATCTCCCTTTTTCAACTGCTCAACATCAATATAATAAATACTGTCTTTTTCGCACACTATTCCTTTGATGTATTGATTGATACTCTGTCGGATAACTTTACGCTTACCGTCTGCATTTGAAAAGTTGTCTTTTAATTTTTTCTGTAATTCGCCATACTTTTCTGTTTTGAAAATTTTACTGAAAATCTTTTTTCTGTCTTCCGTAGATGATGTCAGTAATTTCCTGAACTCTCCCTGTGCTATCATGGCTATCTGCATAAACTGGCTGCAGTCCAGCCCTATGATTTCCTGAATGGCACTTTCGACTTCTTTGATTTTTGTCACAACAGACTTATCCGCTAATCTTTCCAGTTCACAAGAGGCTGTTTTTTTTGTGGTTCCCTCTCCTCTGGCTTTCGGGCGGTCATATTCAGGACTTCTTCTGACCCTATATTTTTTGCCGTTACATTCAAACAGTAATTCCACATAAGTTTCTGTCATATTGTCAGCATATTGAGAACGAAACATATTCGGTTTCCTGTCACTGTTGCTCGTTTCACCGTATAAAGCGTATACGATTGCATCAAAAATGGTAGTCTTGCCTGCTCCTGTGTTTCCTGTAATCAGATAGATACCGCTTTGTCCTAATTTTTCAAAGTCAATCTCTGTTTTGCCTGCGTATGCTCCAAATGCGGACATCGTTAATTTTATCGGTCGCATAAGTTTATCCCTCCCATATTTCTTCTATCAGTTCCTGCATATATGACCGCTGTTCTTCGTTCATTTCCTGACCGTTCTGTTCTGTGAACAGTTCTTCAAACAGTTCAAGAGGTGTTTTCGTTTCGATATCTTCGACTGCGGATATATTTCCCCGACTGTTTGTACGGCTGTTCTTATATTCCAGTTTCAGTAATCTGTGATATGTTCCACGCAATTTTGATACTGCATCTAAAACTTCTTCTTCATCGGTAAGAATAATATGTACATAGTCCTCCTGATGGGTCGTATCGGCTTTCAACTGTGCAAATGTCCCTTTCAGCTCTACCGTGTCATGTTCGGGAATCAACTCTACTGTACGAACGGATAAATTCTTATTTTCGTCAATCTCTCCTATAGTGACGGATTTACGGTCTTTTGCTTCAGAAAAGGAATATTTCAACGGTGTTCCGCAATAACGGATTTTTTCACTGCCACAATTCTGCGGACGGTGAAGATGTCCCAAAGCAACATAGTCAAAAGGAGAAAAAACCTCTGCATCAACATTGTCAAGACCGCCTACTGTAACATCTTCGGAATCTGTACGGCTAGCATTGGTCACAAACTGATGAGCAACCAGTATATTTCTTTCGTCTGTATTAATGTTCATGCTTTCAATCGCCACACGCACCGCATCTGTATAATTGTTGATTTCTTTTTCTTCGTAATAACGGCGAACATGAGCAGGCTTGATAAACGGCAACAGGTAAATATTGACACCTTTTACACAATACGGCTTGATTTCTCCGTTATAAACGGGCGAAATATGAACACCGCTGAGTTCTATCAGGTCGGACGCAAATGACAGCCTTTCGGGAGAATCATGATTGCCACTGATAATAAAAACTTCCTTTTTCCGTTTTGCCAGTGTGCATAAGAATTTATCCAGTAGTTCTACGGCTTCGGTAGACGGAACTGTTTTATCATATACATCTCCTGCAATAAAAATTGCATCAGGATTTTCTTCATCAACGATAGTCAGAATCTGCCGTAAAATATACTTCTGTTCGTCAATCATGGACTGTTCATGCACTTTTTTGCCGATGTGCAGGTCGGATAAGTGGATAAATTTCATTTTAACACCTCATTCATATTTATTTTCTTCATTATTTTCATCACACTACTTGTCATTTCGAGGAGCGAAAGCGACGAGAAATCTTAAAAAGATTCCTCACTTCGTTCGGAATGACAGGGGCTGTGTTCGGAATGACA
>CACYDZ010000332.1 GCA_902773265.1 uncultured Ruminococcus sp. | reverse complement strand
GTTTCGGGATTCTGATACCCACAACACGAACATAACTGACTGCTCGGAAAAAATGCATTTATCTTCTGATAAATACGACCGTTCCATTCTGCCTTATAGGTAAGCTGTCTTGTAAACTCATACCACGAAACATCAGCAACAGCTTTCGCCAGATGATGATTTTTCATCATATTCTGCACTTTTAAATTCTCCGTTACTATCACTTGGTTTTCGCTGATAATTTTCAGAGAAATCCTGTGCAGATAATCTTTTCTGATGTTGGTTATTTTCTCATGACATTTTGCGATTTTTATTCTTGTTTTATGATAATTACTGCTGCCTTTTTTCTTATGTGCCAGTTGACGCTGCAGTTTTATCAGCCGTTTTTCATATTTCCGTAATATTTTTGGGTTTTCATACCTGTCTCCGTCAGAAGTAATGCAGAAATCTTTAATTCCCAAATCCAATCCTATTTCTTTAGTGACAGACGGTAATGGTTGATGTACCGTTTCCACAAGAAATGATACATAATATTTCCCACTTGGTGTCTGTGAAATCGTTGCTGATTTTATATTACCGTCAAATCGTCTGTGAAGTTTTGCTTTTACCCATTTTAATTTTGGCAGTTTCGCCTTATTATTCTCAAAATCAGCTTCGATGTTTCCGTTTGTATAATTCGTAGTATAGGATTTACGATTATTATGCTTGCTTTTGAATTTTGGATAACCTGCATGTTCCTTAAAAAACTTTTGGTAAGCACTGTCCATATTGTAAACGGCATTGGTAAGGGCAAATTTATCCACCTCTTTCAGCCATTTATATTTTACTTTCAGTTCTCTGTTGCAGTAATTATTACAATCGGTTCTGCTTAGAGATTTCTTCTCCTGCTCATAGACATTTTTTCGGTGAGCTAATGTCTGATTGTATACAAAGCAACAGCAACCAAATGTCTTGGCAATTTGCGTTATTTGTTCTTTATTTGGGTATAACCTGTACTTGTATGCTTTTAACATTCGCTGTCACCACCTTAATCTTGATTCTCAATTTAGAATTCTATTTTGTACTTATGAAATTATTTTATCATATACTCATATTTTTGGCAACCTTAACCCACCGTCTAAAGCCTGTGGGATTGCGGTTGCCATGTTTTCAAACCATGACGGCGGCTCGTATACCGCTACAGGAATATTGTCCTCCATAGAAGTCAATTCACTTTCAGTAGTTATTTCCGTGTTTTCACTATTTCCGTCATTATTGCTGTCAGTGTTATCGGTAGAAATTTCTTCTGTATATTCCTCTGTTATACTTTCTGTTGTCTGCTCAGTCGGAGGTGGCCCGTATACCGTTTCATTGATATTTGACTGACAACCACTCATACCAAAAGTCGCTGCCGCTATGGTGACAACCGCCATCTGAAATCGTTTTTGCTTTTTCATAAGTTTCACCACTTTTCATCATTAAATTCTGCTATTCTTCATCGGAGTTTCCCCAATAAGACGGAGGCCCATATACATCTATCGGAATATTTTCTTCAGGAGAAAAAGTGCTGTCATCGACAGTTTCCTGACCGGTCTTTTCGGACGGCTGTACAGTATCTGTCGGTCTGTCGTCTGTCATGGGAGGAGGCCCATATACACAACCGTTGACATTTCCTGCCACACAAGTGCCTATCCCTAAAACAGCAAGCAATTTCCGAAAACGCTTTTTCATTAATTATCACCTTTTTCATTCACTGTATACATAAATTTTATGGATTATATTTATTTTATCATAAAAATTTTTCTTATGCAAGATAAAAAAGCCGTTTCCCCCAAAAAGGAAACAGCTCTTTTATTTTATCTATTTTTAGGAGTGTCTTGTCAATTATACACCTTGTGCCAGCATAGCGTCCGCCACTTTTTCAAAGCCTGCGATATTTGCACCGACAACATAGTTACCCTCAAAGCCGTACTTTTTAGCGGCATTGGAGATATTGTTGAAGATATTTACCATGATACCCTTTAATTTTTCGTCAACTTCTTCAAAAGTCCATGAAAGACGCATGGAGTTCTGGCTCATTTCCAGTGCAGATGTTGCTACACCACCTGCATTGGCAGCTTTACCCGGAGCAAACAGGATACCATTTTCCTGTAAGTATTTGGTAGCTTCCAGTGTTGTAGGCATATTTGCACCTTCTGCCACTGCGATAACACCATTTTCAACCAGTCTTTTTGCATCATCTTCAAGGAGTTCGTTCTGTGTAGCACACGGCAATGCAACATCACATTTAATTGACCAGTCGAATTTGCCTTCATGATATTCGGATTCAGGACGATATTTCTTGTACTCAGAAAGACGCTGTCTTTTGACTTCTTTGATATCCTTGACTGCATCAAGGTCAATACCTTCCTCGTCATAAATCCAGCCTGTAGAATCGGACATGGTAACAACTTTTGCACCAAGCTGCGTAGCCTTTTCTGTTGCATAGATAGCTACATTTCCTGCTCCTGATACACATACAACTTTATCTTTGATATCATGACCATTCTGCTTGAGCATTTCTTCTGTGAGATACAAAAGACCGTAACCCGTAGCCTGCGTTCTTGCCAGTGAACCACCATAAGAAAGTCCTTTACCTGTCAGCACACCTTCATAAACATTCTTCAATCTCTTATACTGACCAAACATATAACCGATTTCTCTTGCACCTGTTCCGATATCTCCGGCAGGGACATCAGTATCTGCTCCGATATGTCTGCTTAACTCTGTCATGAAACTCTGACAGAATGCCATAACTTCTCTGTCACTCTTGCCCTTAGGGTCAAAGTCTGAACCGCCTTTACCTCCGCCGATGGGAAGTCCTGTAAGAGAGTTCTTGAAAATCTGTTCAAAACCAAGGAATTTGATGACACCCAGATTAACCGACGGGTGAAGTCTTAAACCACCTTTGTAAGGTCCGATGGCACTGTTGAACTGTACACGGAAACCACGATTTACCTGTACTTTTCCGTTATCGTCTACCCACGGTACTCTGAACATAATCACTCTTTCAGGTTCGGTAATTCTCTCCAGAATACTGTTTTCTTCGTATTTGGGGTTCTGCTCAAATACAGGGGCAAGGGATTCCAGAACTTCTGTTGCTGCCTGAATAAACTCAGGTTCATTTGCATTTTTCTTCTTCAGTATCTCCAACTGTTCACTTACATAGGACATGGAAATATTCCTCCTTAGGTTCTTTTCTGAATTTTTCGCAACAGACAAAGAATTTTTCTCTCTATAATCATTCATTTCAGTTCTATTCCTTTGCTGTCAGCATTGGAAATTATAGCACATCTTTCCTTTCTGTGCAATACCTTTTTTGAAATCTTTGCAATTTTTTTCTCAAAAGTTGCATATATCACCACCTTTTTTCTCTGTTACCCTTATTTTACGACAGTTTTTCTC
>CACYDZ010000331.1 GCA_902773265.1 uncultured Ruminococcus sp. | reverse complement strand
TTGGGTGTTCCATAGAGTTTCGGCTTTGTGCATACATTCTTTCAGAATACCGTCAGCGTGGTGTAAATCGTCTGTTGCTGAAATTTCGGTAAAGTCGATATCTGCTGCGAAATTTTTCAGATAATCAGCAAAAGCCGTATTGCGTTTGTGAGCAGGCATATGAAAGGGGATAACCCCTGTATGATGATAGTTGTTGAGATAGTTCCATAAAGTCATTATGAAAAATCCTTATGATAGTGTAGGCAAAATTCGACAGCTTCATCAAGAACCTGTTTCAAATCGTTATCCAGCTTGTCCATGACCGCACTGCGGAAAAAGTAGGGGATAGGGTAGACTGTTTCAGCGATACTGCCGGCAATAGCGGCAATCGTATCACTGTCGCCACCAATGGAAATCGCTTTGGTGATAACATCAATAAAATCATTACCCTCCAGAAAAGCAACAATCGCCTGCGGTACAGACCCCTGACAGCTGACATCAAAACGGTAAGCAGGGCGTATTTCGTCCAGTGTAAAATTGATGTTGTAATATTGGCTGACATATTTTCGGATATCGTCTTTGGAAGAGCCTGTCCGTAAAAGGTAGATACAGCCTGCCACGACTTTTGCTCCCTTGATACCTTCGGGGTGATTGTGTGTTACTTCTGCGGAGAGTGTGGCAAACATTTCCGCTTCTTCAAGAGAAGAGGCAATCCAGCCCGCATAAGATACACGCATTGCCGAACCGTTTCCCCAGCTGTTATAGGGTTGATGATGATGAGAAAAAATCCATTTTATAAAATGTCCGCCATAACCGGCAAGAGGGTGTTTTTTTCCAAACTCTACCATAGAATTTATCACACATTGATGTACAGTATCGTAAAACAGATTTTTGTCATCGCTGTTGATATCTGTCTGTTGAAGTGCATCAGATATTCCTTTGGCGACAGCACAGGTCATTACAGTATCATCGGTAAATTGTGAACGCTTTCTGATAATATTGTCTTTTTCAAGACAGTATTTTATATTGCGAAATTCATACGGTGAACCTGCCGTATCTCCGCAGACTGCTCCCAACATCATGGTCATTGTGTTGTCATTTTGGGTTTCGTTTCGGAATATATTAATTCTGTCCGTCATACAAAAAATCTCCTTAAAGAATTTCAGATAGAATATGACAAAATTTGCATACGCAAATTTTGTTTGAATTTTTAGCCGATTAAAGGGCTGCCGCCCTTTAAAATCCTGCTAAGGGGCTGCCGCCCCTTAACCCCGCCAACTTTTTGAAAAAAGTTGACAAAAACTTTTAATTGTCACAGCTGAAAGTCTGATAATCATTCCAAACAAAGTGAGCCGAAAAAGTTCGACAAAAACTTTTCATTGTCACTGCCAGTCCTTAGATGAAGACTTCTTAATCATCATACCGTTGACGAATACATACTCATCAGAATTTGAGTGATTATCTATGGAAATCGGATTACCGTCATCGTCAGTAGGAACAACGGCAATGGGTTTAATAGGAAAGTTTTGATTTTTTTCTCTTTCGGCAAGGGCAAAGACATCTTCAATTTTGGGATACAGGCGGTAAACCGAACAATAAGAAATTCCTGTCGGCAATACCAGAAAGAGAGCAACACCGATTACGATAAGACCCGTTACAGCATAAGGTGTCATAACCGACACGGTAAAACAGGCAGAAACCAGCATACAGGTAGTTATCAGCACATATAAATTCATAGGCAATTCACCGATAGCCATAAGTGCGGCATTTTTAAAGTAATGACGCAATTCCAAATTTAAGGTAACGGTAAGTATAGGTAAGGAAAAACTCATGAAAATCACAAATAAAGTAATGATTACCGCCACAAACAACGGAATGTAGAACAAAAATTCTGTTGTTGCCATTCGGTAATAGAAAATCAGACTGTAATAAGAGATGATAACAGTCAGATACAGCAGAATACCATATAGGATAAAGTATTTATAATTATTTTTCAGACCTTTTCTGAACGATTGCCAGGCAGATACAGATTTCTGACGGCTGTTGACAACATCTTTGGTAATCTGTGTAACACCTGAAAAGAAAGGGTATACAAGAGGGATAATCAGTCCAAGAAACCAGAGATTTTCACTTTGTCCGATAAGTAACGAAATTCCATACACAATGCCTCCGCAAAGAATAAGCGGTACAGAAAAGAACACATTCCCCAGAAACATTGTCTTGAAGTTGAGAAAATATAATTTAAAAAAGCCGTCTTTTTTATGATTTATCATGTTAATCCTACTCTTCTATAAAAAATTGAAAATCCCTGCAAAAAGGGTGTTGCACAGAGCGTCTATCATTGAACTGATAGCCAATGCGATAAGAATGAAACTGTTGCTGATGATATAGGCGTAAATGCTTTGAGAAGCAGAAAGGGAATTCCCCTTATGTCTGGCAAAGAGATTTTTAGAAAATTGTACGGTATATTTTCCCTGACAAATCAACGCCAGAGCGGAGATGACATATCCGCCAAGCATGACCAGAAGAAAAAATCCGATACCGCCGAAGTGATAATATTTGTAGAGATAACCGCCCGTCAGACTGATACCGAACCCCTTGAAAGCAATCAGAAACGGTACACCGACAATTCCCCATAAAGAAAGTCCGCATAGAATATTACAGACAAAAAACAGAAAATTTGCCGTCAGAGAAGCAATGAAGCTATATAATATGGTCTGGTCACATCTGGCGTGGAAATCTGAGGTAAAAAGAAAATCCAGTCTGGAAATCAGCAGTTTATCAGCATTCCCTGCACATACTGCACCGCTTATCAGACCGACCAACAATGCACTGATTAATAAAATATCGACAGTGTAGCGTTTAAAGAGATAGCGGAAATGTTTTGATGTTGGTGTTCCGGCAGTACTCACCGAAAGTAATGTTTTCATAGACAGCCCTCGTTATAAAAATGGATTTTATACCACTATATGAACAAGTCAGCTTGTATATGAGTTGGTCAAAGGACTGCTACCCTTAAAAATTCCGCCCGTTTTTTGAAAAAAGTGGACGAAAAACTTTTAAGTTTCACCGCCGACACTTTGATAAATAATCCGAACAAAGTGAGCCGAAAAAGTTTTTGTCGAACTTTTTTCAAAAAGTTCGTGG
>CACYDZ010000330.1 GCA_902773265.1 uncultured Ruminococcus sp. | reverse complement strand
TTGGTTTGAATATTCAGCCGATTAAAGGTTTGCCACCCTTTAAAATCCTGCCCAAAGGCTCCGCCTTTGGAATCCGCCACTTTTTTGAAAAAAAGTGGACAAAAAACTTTCCGTTGTCACCGCCGACACTCAGACAGGATTTCCGAACTGCCCGACATTAACTTGTGTGCATTCGTCCCTCATGGTCGGTATAATATTTTCCTTTGAGAAGCAATTCAGAGATAGGCACTATCGTATAGCCCTCATCTTTGATGGTATCAATAATGACAGGCAACGCTTCAGGAGTATTTTCGGCACCGTTGTGCATAAGAATAATACTGCCGTTTTTCAGATTATTCTTAATTCTTTCCACCATCTGCTGAGGTGTAGGATTTTTCCAGTCCAGACTGTCAATATCCCACTGAATACAGTACATATTGATATCATTTGTTACGGTAACGACATTATTATTATAATCTCCATACGGCGGTCGGAAAAGTGTGGGACGCTTATGGATAAGTTTTTCAATTTTTGCATTACACTGTTCCAGTTCATCTTTGATTTTATCATCGGAAAGCTGTGGCAGATGGGGATGTGTATCGGAATGGTTGCCCACATCGTGACCTCTTTCAGCAATTTCCTTTACCGATTCGGGATATTTATCTACCCACATTCCTACCAGAAAAAAAGTTGCCTTTACTTTTTTTTCGTCCAGAATATCCAGCAAAGTTTCCGTCTGTTCATTCCCCCACGCCGCATCGAACGAAATACTCACCTTTTTTTCGTCTTTTTCGACACAGTATATCGGAATTTTTCTTTCTGTTGCCGAAACATCAACAACCTTTGCATAACTTTTTCCGAATATGCCGATACCTGTCAGAAATAATGTCAATGTTGCTATAATAATCAACAGCCGTCTTTTGGTAAACACAAAAAATTTCATTATCTATCCGCCTCCTGTTTTTATTATATCTATGTATTTTTCCGGCAGATTATGATTGCGTACAAAGTTTCACGCTTAATTGCATAGAATACAATTAAAAAGTACAAAATCGACTACTATTATCGTTTATATATCTTATTTGTGCAATTAAACGGTTGAAATTTGTTTAATTTTCAGTCGAATTTTGAGAAATTTACTATTGTCAAAAAAAATAAATGATGTATAATATAGATAGGACGGATATTATTTTGGATAACCGTTAAGGTTATTTTTGTCTGAAATTATTTTATTTTCGGAGATGTGAAATCATGATACAGCAGGAGAACAGTCAACAGGCACAGTCAACTTTTGAAGCACTTTGTTTTGCCCTGACAAAACTGGAATGGGACTATAATAAAAACTTATCAGAATTACAGATTACTACTACCGTGTGGGGAGATGATATTCCTATGGAGATTGTCGTCACCACTGAAAGCGAAAAACAGCGTGTCATATTATCTTCGGTCATTCCCGTTGAAGTTGCCGACAACAGAGAGGCAGATATTGCTTTGGCGTTGAGTATGATAAACACCAATCTGGCGTATGGCAGTTTCAAATATAACATTGCTCAGAAGAAGATATATTTTCAGCTTGTCAGTCGTTTTGACGGTTGTGAAATGAGTACATCTGTGTTTGAACAGATACTGACCCATTCGGTAAAAATCATTGACGATTATAATGATAAACTGTTGCTCTTAGCCGATAATCTGATGACACTGGACGAATTTACAGAATTTCTGACAGCTTTAATCGAAAAGGAAGGTATAAAGGAAAAGGAGGAACACACAAAAAAAGAACAGGAAAATCTGGAAGGAATATTTGAAAAAATACAGAATGTGGCAGCTTTGGAAACAGCAGACTATACGGTAAATCCTGAAGAATTATCCGTCAACTTTACGATTGTAGGAGAAGACTTGCCGATGGATATTACGGTGAGGGCAGATAAGGAAAATCAGATTATCAGCATAACATCACCGATGTCCTATAAAATCAGTGTAGACAACAGAGTAATTTGCGGTATTGCGGTGTGTGCGGTTTCCGAAAGGCTGGAAGCAGGCAATTTTGACTATGAGATTATCAATGGAATTATCACTTTCAGAGTGACAACACCATTTAAAGACTGTGTTGTTGAACAGGAACTGATTAGCAATATGGTTGCCTATGCGAGCAGAATAACAGACGACTATAATGACAGATTTCTGGCACTGGATAAAGGTTTTCTGAAACCGGAAGATTTCATCAGCCAATAAACCCATAATGTATTTGAAAAGACTTGGTGGTATGTGTGTATTATACAAAAGATAAATTTATAGAAAGCATGGCAGAAAATATGCCTGTACTGAGAAAGAAACTCAAATTATCGCAGGAAAATTTAGCAGATATTATCGGTGTAAGCCGATATACCATTATGCTGATAGAAAACCGAAAAAGAAAAATGACATGGACAATGTTTCTGGCATTGTTTCTTGTGTTTGAACGCAACGAACAGACGGCGATATTATTGGAAACCTTTGAAATTTCC
>CACYDZ010000329.1 GCA_902773265.1 uncultured Ruminococcus sp. | reverse complement strand
GGGGCAAGAGGATTGCGTTCAATTATGGAAAATATTCTGATGGATTTGATGTTCACCGTACCGTCAGATGTGACGATAGAGAAAGTCATCATTTCAGCAGAAACGGTCAAAGACCCGTCCAAAGTCACCATAATCCGCAATCAGGAAAGAAAGAAATCCGTTTGAGGGCAGTAAGAAATTTATGCTGAAACACCGAAGGCTGTAACTGAATAAGGTTACAGCCTTTTTTAAGGATTAGTTGAATCAGAAGGAGCATTTTATGGAAGATACACAAAAAGAAAAAATAGAAGAAAATGTCGATACATCAGGCGAAGAAGTGGCAGTTACAGAAACTATGCCTGTGTTGGCATTGAGGGGACTGGTTGTTTTTCCTGAAATGCTGGTGCATTTTGATGTAGGCAGAACGATATCCGCAACAGCACTGGAAAAAGCGATGAACCGTGACAGAAAAATTATGGTTGTCACTCAGCGTGAAATTGATGTTGATGACCCTGATATTGAAGATTTGTACGAAATCGGTACAGTAGCGGAAATCCGTCAGATTGTCAGACCGTCTGATGATATGGTGAGAGTCATTATAGAGGGCAAATACAGAGCAGAAATTGTCAGCGGTACATTACTGACAGGAAAACAGTCTTATTTTGAAGCGGAAATCAAACAACTGAAAGATATTCCCGTATCGGATAAAGCGGTTGAAAAAGCACTTGTCCGTTCACTGAAAGACCTTTTTGAAAAATATATTTCCCTTATTCCTAAATTCCCCCCTGATATTGTCTATCATATTGCGACAACCAAAAATTCAGGAAAGATGTGTGACTATATCGCAGGCAATACAAGAATGGACTATGAAGAAAAACAGGAAATTCTGGAATGTGTGGATATAGAAGAACGGCTGGAAACCGTCATCAATAATATTCTGGAAGAAACATTCATACTGGAGATAGAAGATTCCGTTCACCGCATGACAAAGGAAAAAATTGACGAACATCAGAGAGAATACTATTTGCGTGAACAACTCAAGGTACTGGAAGAAGAACTCAACGGTACAGATGAATTTGATTCTGATATCAAAGAATATATGGATAAAATCAAGGCATTACATCTGGACGAAAGTTCGGAAAAAGTTCTCCTGAAAGAGTGTGAAAGACTTTCTGCTTTGCCGTTTGGCTCACAGGAAGCCAATGTCATACATACTTATCTGGAAACCTGTCTGGAATTGCCGTGGAATACCTTTGATGAAGAAGTCATCAATATCAAAAAAGCAAAAAGTGTACTGGAGAAAAACCATTACGGTCTTACCAAAGTCAAAGACCGTATTATAGAAACGCTTGCCGTAAGGAAATTATCACCTGATATCAAAGGACAGATTCTTTGTTTTGTAGGCCCTCCGGGAGTGGGAAAAACCTCTATTGCACAATCCATCGCCAAAGCAATTAACCGTAAATGTCAGCGGATTGCTTTAGGCGGTGTACATGATGAATCCGAAATCAGAGGTCACAGACGCACTTATATCGGTTCAATGCCCGGCAGAATTATGAACGCCATCAGACTGGCAGAAACTTCTAACCCCGTCATTATTCTTGACGAAATCGACAAGCTGGGCAACGATTACAAGGGCGACCCGACTTCAGCATTACTGGAAGTGCTTGACAGTGAGCAGAACCATGCTTTTACCGACCATTATATTGACCTCCCTTATGATTTAAGCAGGGTATTTTTCATTGCCACAGCCAACGATTATTCCGCTATTCCCGAACCGCTGATTGACCGTATGGACATTATCCATATTGACAGCTATACCCGTCAGGAAAAATTCAATATTGCTACAAAACATCTCATTCCCAAAGCACTCAAAAACAGCGGTATCAAAGCCTCACAGTTCAAAATCACCAAAAACGCACTCTATGACCTCATCGACAGCTATACAAGAGAAGCAGGGGTCAGAAATCTGGAAAGGCGTATCAATGATTTACTGCGTAAGACAGCAGTACACATTGTCGAAGATGAAAACTACAAGGTTTCGATTACGCTGAAAAACATTGAAGAATTTTTAGGACCGAGAAAATATAAACCCGAAACGATTGAACAGCAGGATATGGTAGGTATTGTCAACGGGCTGGCATGGACATCGGCAGGCGGAACGATTTTGCCGATAGAAGTGGCTTTACTTGACGGAACGGGTAAAATTGAACTGACAGGTTCATTAGGCGATGTGATGAAGGAGTCAGCAAAGATTGCGTTAAGTTGTGCAAGAGGAATGGCAGACAAATTCAAGTTTGACAGTGAATTTTATAAGAAAAAGGATATTCACATACACGCTCCAGAAGGAGCCGTGCCGAAAGACGGTCCCTCAGCGGGAATTACCATGACCACCGCAATTATTTCCGCACTGACAGATATTCCCGTAAGACAAGATGTAGCGATGACGGGAGAAATTACCTTGCGTGGCAGAGTATTGCCGATAGGCGGTCTGAAAGAGAAAACGATGGCAGCTTACAGAGTAGGAGTGAAAACGGTTATCATTCCCGAAGACAATTTACCCGACCTTTATGAAGTTGACCCAGTGGTTAAAGAAGCAGTAGAATTTAAGAGTGTGACACATATAGATGAGGTATTGGATATCGCCCTGACGGACAGCAAGAAACCGAAAAAATCTGTCAAAAAGAGCAGTATTGTTACTAACACGGAGCAATCTGTTTCCACAATTCAATAGGACAAAATTTGCAAAGCAAATTTTGTTTTGTATTCGGGCAGTTAAAGGGCTGCCGCCCTTTAAAATCCCGCCCACTTTTTTGAAAAAAAGTGGACAAAAAACTTTCAGGTTTCACCGCCAATACTTGGATAAACAATCCGAACGAAGTGAGCCGGAAAAGTTTTTGTCGAACTTTTTTCAAAAAGTTCGTGGGGTCAAGGGGTGAAACCCCTTG
>CACYDZ010000328.1 GCA_902773265.1 uncultured Ruminococcus sp. | reverse complement strand
AGGCTGATGAAACACTGGAAGCCAGAGAACTCATCAAAGGCAGAGTACTGGAAACTTCAGACAGCAGTGCAATGGAAACAGCCGATATTATTGCCGAAAAGACAAAATCCGATGTAGTGCAGGTAATTGGTTCAAAATTTGTTCTTTTCCGACAGAAGAAAAAGGAGTCACAATTTGTACTCCCAAAGAGCAAGAAAAAATGATATACAGCAATATTGACTATCAGAACATAAAATCGCTTAAAATTGCCATGTACGGAGGAAGTTTCAATCCTATCCACAACGGACATACACAGCTTGCCCGATATTTCATACAGGAATTATCACTTGACCGTATTCTGATTATTCCTGACGGAACACCACCCCATAAAAGCAATAAAGCGATGATTTCCGCACTGCACCGTTATAATATGTGTCGGCTTGCCACAGAATATATAGAAAAAGCGGAAGTAAGCGACATTGAAATCAACAGGACAGGCAAAAGCTATACGGTTGACACTTTACGCCAATTAAAAAATTTATATCCCCAATCTCAGTTATTTTTAATTATGGGAGAAGATATGTTTTTAAGTTTGCACACATGGAGAGAATACCGTGAAATTTTTAAATTAGCGGTAATTTGTGCATTACCCCGTGAGCATGACAATCTCAATCCCATTCTGGACTATGCCAAAGAACACGAAAATGAAGGTTTGCAATATATTGTTTCCAATAAAAAGGTAGCGGAAATTTCCTCAACGGAAATCAGGAATGACATTCGTCAGGGAATATCTGTCAAGGGCAAAATCAATAAAAGAGTAGCCGAATACATCACAAAAAATTCTTTATATCGAGGTGACAGTTAAAGTTGGAAATTGAAGATTACAAAAAAATCATCAGAGACCGTATGAGTAAAAAGCGATATATACACAGTCTTAATGTAGCTAAAGCAGGTATACAGCTTGCCGAATGCTATGGAGGAGATATCGAAAAGATAAAGATTGCCGGAATACTGCATGATATTACCAAAGAGATGCCGTATGATGAACAGTTGAAAATTATTCAGAGCAGTGGTATAATACTGGACAATGTGCAGGCATTTTCTCCAAAGACATGGCACGCCATTTCAGGAAGTGCTTGTGTCAGAACAGAATTAAACATTACCGACAGTGACATTCTCAATGCCATTCGTTATCACACAAGCGGTCGTGCAGGAATGAGTTTGCTGGAAAAAATTATTTTTGTCGCAGATTTTATCGGAGAAGAGCGTGATTATAAAGGTGTAGAAATCATGCGGGCGAAAGCCAGACGAAGTTTAGAAGAAGCGATGTTGTATGGAGTAAGTTTCAGCATACAAGACCTGACCCAACGCCAGTGTGCCATAGACAGAAACACGCTTGACTTATACAACGAATTAATTATTCAAGCTGACGAAAGCAAAAAGAAAAGGAAGTGATTTTATGACATCTCTTGAAACAGCCAAAGCAGTTGCCAAAGCACTGGACAACAAAAAAGGAAGTAATATCAAAGTCATTAAAATTGACAATATTTCCGTACTTGCCGATTATATGGTAATTGCCACAGGAAACAGCAGTACGCAGGTAAAAGCCTTAGCCGATAATGTAGAGTATGAACTTGAACAGGCAGATATTACCGTCAGTCATATAGAGGGTTATCGTTCTAATGGTTGGATATTGATGGATTATGTTGATGTTATCGTACACATTTTCGATGAAGAATCCAGAGCATTTTACAATCTGGAAAGACTTTGGCAGGACGGAGAAATTATTGATATTTCCGACATTATAGAGTAATAGAACCCGAACGCAGTGAACTGAAAAAGTTTTTGCCCCACTTTTTTCAAAAAGTGGGCGGATTCCAAAGGCGGAGCCTTTGGGCAGGATTGTTAAGGGCGGCAGCCCTTAACCTACAGGTTGTCAAAATTTGCTTTGGCAAATTTTGTTTGATTTTGAGAAGTTAAAGGGCGTTGCCCTTTAAAATCCCACAAGGGGTTTCACCCCTTGACCCCACGAACTTTTTGAAAAAAGTTCGACAAAAACTT
>CACYDZ010000327.1 GCA_902773265.1 uncultured Ruminococcus sp. | reverse complement strand
TCCGAAAAAAACAGTGCTGACCTTAAAAATCATCAGGGTCAGCACACCAAAAGGAAAGAGGTATAAAATATAACAAGTAAAAGATGTTGGTAAATTAATAGATTTCAATATAATTATAATGAGAAAGGGATAATTTGTCAAGACATTTTCTGCTTTCTTTTTTGTAAAAAAACACTAAAATTGACAACCCTGTTTTAGTAATTATTATTCTGTCAGCGGAAGAATACTGCCGATATCAAACAGAGGTTTGTTGCTCAGTTCCACAACGGAAATACCATAGTTTCGTAAAAAACTTCTGATATCCGCACGATTTTTATGTGTATTCAGTTTTCCCGTAAAGGCAAGTATGTCACGGGATAGCTTGCCACAACACCCTCCGATAAATCCGTAATCATAACCGTAGAGATTGATGTAACCGCTGTCAATTCTGAGAACATCTATGTGATTTTCCAGACATTTTTGGTAAATTCCACTGTCAGCCGTAATCAGAGCGTTTTCCCCCACAATCGCACAGGAACATTTTGTATACCCCTGTCTGACATTCAGCATACGAAACTGATTATCCCTGCAATAAGTGATAATACGGCTTTCGGTAAAAGCGATATTGCCCAGAAAAGTATTGCCCAGTATCACATGATTAAACGCAATATTGCACGGATACGGAGATGTTAAAACTGTTCCCTTTTCGATGTGCAAAGTGGGAATAACTGATGAAAAATCCGTATTACCGCCTATACAGACAACACCTTTCCGATAATAGGAAAGGTGCAAATCTGCATGATATCTTTCATAATGGGGCAATCCTGGACACGGCTTTACCGTTATACAGTGAATACCCAGATTTTCCAATTCTTTGACAAGAAAAGAATACTCTCCTGATACAATCACATCTTTTACAGGATTTATGGGAAGATTAGGTATACAGAAATCTTTCATTACCGCCAGCAATCCACCGTTCTGTTTATGTCACTGCTGCAAAAAGGATACGCTCTGCCGACATCTTTCCAGCGGATATTCTTATAAGCCTGAACGCTTGACCAATATTCCCGTTCAGACACACGGCTGATACGACTGCCTGATTTCTTATAAACACTCGTGGGAGAATAACCGCCGTTAAAAGCGGGTGCCCCGATATATCCGCATGAACAGTCTACATAAGCCACTGCATAAGGGGAAACAAAATCCGTCTTTTCGACATTGCAGCCGTTCCATACATACAGATAGCAGGAATTACCGACAGAATGGAATAATTCGGGAATACCATCATTATCCGTATCGCAAAGTTCAAAATACCCATTGGCATTTTCTTTGGAAAGCTGTGTCAGTTTTTCTTTATAGGCACTTCGCCAGTCTCTTGCTACTCCACCGTTGCCGTAACGATAAGAATAATATCCTCTGCCACTATAATACGGTGCGACACCACCGCCATATACACCGCCACCCTGAGGAGGAATAATAGTGACACCGCCATTGTTTTGAGGCGGAATAACCGTTATACTGCTTCCTCCATTCTGCGACTGTACAGGAGGTTGTGTAGGTGTTGTTTGTTGCGGTTGTTGAGGTTGCTGAACAGGAGTTTCCTGCGGTTTTACAGTAGGTCTTTCTGTGGGCGGTTCGGTAGGCGGTTCGGTAGGCTGAGGTAAGAACTGTTCGCTGAACACATAAGTAACTGTGGGAGCAAGATAATTTATCGTACTTTTTGTCGCCTGCAAGATACTATAAAGTGTTTCGGGGTTTGTCTGATTATTCATCGGAAAACTTTGTTTATGATTATCAAAATGTTCAAGCTGTGTATTGAATACCTGTGCGGTAACATTACTGCCGTCTACCGTATATATCCACACATTGTTGTTTTCCATTTTGGATTTCAAAGTTCTGGCAACACTGACTTTATTTCCTGTAAGTTTACTCCATTCATCATTGATATCATGAACATGAGATGTTTTGGTATGTAAAAGAACAGCATCATCGTCTGCAATAAATTCGGTATAATAAGTAGTATTATTTCCCTGATAAATACAGGTATCTTCATAGACCGTCTGTACTTTTTTACCATTTGCCCGATAGAGCTTCATTTCTGCGGTATAGTTGTTGTTTTTATAACTTCCACATACACACAAGAGTTCATTGTTGCCGTCCTTATCGAAATCTATGGTTTTGACAAGTCCAAGTCCCTCAATACGGTACTGTTCACTTCCATTGTATTGTTGTCTGACAACTTCTCCCTGTCCGTACTTGTCCATAAGATTTTTAACGGTCGTTTCATATACATTCGCTTCAGTCTGAGGATTGTCAGCTGTGGTGACCTGATAGGACTGCCAATCACTCCTCTTGAAACTGACCATAAACTGTATCGGGATATACACACTTTCACACTGTACAGATTCTGTCAATATAACAGAATTACTGTTACTGTTCTCTGCCGAAACATGGTTTGCAGAACACATCATCATACTTATTCCTACCGAAACCGCAAGAAACAAAGCAGTTGTTTCTGTTAATGATGTTGTATTTCCGTTTTCTGCTTTTTGATTGTTGACGAAGAAAGCAATCAGTCCTGCTACAAAAAGCAACACAACTAATCCGATGATACCACCTATCATCAAAGCTATTCTTCTACTTGTCCAGAATACACCTTTATAATGGTGTTCTTTCGCATTGGGAACGCAGGTGATTTCACCGTCAACACTTCCCCCCACATTGATAACATCATAACTGTAAGACATTACACTGCCTTCATTGATGGCATAACCTTTAGGCATAATCATTCTTGCATCAATATCCTGAATGTCATTAGCACTTACATTCAGAATTTCAAACTTACCAATGACCGTTTCATCATCTGCGTATTTTTTTTTGTCTGTTTCAAAACTTACGGTAACACCATCAGCCGTTTTTGTTTCTGCGGACACACTGACCATTCCCACACTGACAAGCATTATCATTATTAAAAAGATGACAGATAATTTTTTTACGGTTTCCATTGCTATTTCAAGCCTCCGTCAATGTACTCTTGATGTTTATTTTAACAGTTGTTAATGATACTGTCAATATTATTTTTCGCAAATTTGTACATTAAAGGGCTGCCGACCTTTAAAATCCTGCTAAGGGGCTTTGCCCCATATGCACTAATGTAAGATATGATAAGTAGTGTAAAACATTTGTTTAACCCCTCCGTCCTTTCGGACACCTCCCCTTTCAGGGGAGGCAAGGGTCTCATAATTTGTTGTTTAATTGTTAAAACAATGTTATCGTATAGCTTTGATAAAGTCTCCCCTGAAAGGGGAGATGTCAGCGTAGCTGACAGAGGGGTTAATTT
>CACYDZ010000326.1 GCA_902773265.1 uncultured Ruminococcus sp. | reverse complement strand
TTCAATTTCCATAAGTCTTTCGGCACTGGCAGTCATGGCATAAAATTTCGGAAGATAGTCTGTAATATTGGCAAAAGGGGATTGTATCTGTGAAATCAGGTGTGTCACTGCCGTGAGTGTCCCATATGTGATTATTCCCGATAAAATGCCCCAGCCACACCAAATCACGCCAAACAAATACATTCCCCGAAAAGTGACACTGAAACCAACATTACAAAAATTGGAAAATCGGTTTTTACGCATACGGGCATTTTTATGTTGTCGGGTTTTGTCCGTCATTTCCCGTTGTATTTGTTGTTCAGCAGAGAAAGAGTGTATCATCATCATATTGCCAAGTGTTTCCTGCATAAAAATACGCAGACTGCCGTCCTTTTCCTGTATATTTTTATGCAGGCGTTTGAGGACTTTGCGGAAAATATACGCTATCAGTAACATCACCATACCGCACGGCAGTATCACCCAAGTAAAATACGGCTGTAACAGGATTATCATAATTACCGCACTTATCATCTTTACCGCCATACCCGAAATACCCGGCAGTATTTCTGTATAGCCGTTTGCCACAACAACGGTATCATTTGTCAGACGGTTAAGCCATTCTCCTGAATGAACCGCTTCTACGGCAGAATAGTTTTTGGTCAGCAGATATTTCATCAGTCGTTCTTTAAATATGTTTTCCAGCGTTGACTTCGACAGTTCATTCAGAAAGCGTATCATTGTTCGCAGGAAAATCTGTGCAGTCACCAGTGCAATCACCAGTAATGCATTTTTTGTAAAAGCATCCATATTTTTGGCTATGGCACTGTCAACAATGTTCCGCAGCAGCAACGCATACCATACACCACTGCCACCATTCAACATCTGAACCAGCGTCAGCAAAAGAATATATCCTTTTTTTCGTTCCGGAACACGATAAAGCCATTTGATTGTCTTATTTTTTTTCATTTTGTACTATCTTCTTTATCCATTTTTTCATTCTGTTTTTCGTTTTTTGTATTCCTGTTCTTAGCGGTATGGTATGTAACCACACAAAAGAATATAGACGGTATCCTTTTTCAGAAACGCTGTGTTCCTTACCGTTTCTGATATAACCCGTCATGACAGCGATAATATCTTCCTCTTTAATGCCGTATTCCTTGTTCACACAATTATCTCCCAGTATCACATACCCGTCAGAACATACTTCTATGACACGGTGCAGAACATATTGGTCAGGCGGTCTACGATACAACACCACATCTCCTGCCTTGCACCGTTCTTTTCCTTTTTTGGAAACGATGAACATATCTTTTCCCTGTCGAAGCAGCGGTAACATACTGACCCCTACATTGGTATAGGTCAGACTGCCGTTTTTTTCGATATAATCCTCATAACGCATATTATTCCTCTATGGCACCGATTGTTTTCAGACGGCTGACCGTTGTCTGAACATCTTTTTCGACAATCTCTCGGGAAACATCATATTTTTTTACGATTGCAGCAATTATCTGTTGTTCAGTGGTATCTTTTCTGAGCAAATCAAGAATCATTCCCAATGTCTGATTGCCTCTGATAATCCCCGAAAATTCTGCACTTCCTGTTGGCACAACAATCGTTTCTTTTCCGTTTTTATGTACTAAAAAATTTTTGTTCAGTTTCATATTCTCTTATCCTTTCATGGCATTATAGGAGAGTTCGGCTGATGAGATATCCATATTACAGCCCAGTTTCCAGAATGTAATATGCTGTGCCATTTTATCTATCAGTGACAGTGTTCCGGCAAGCATTTCACTGTTATGCGGACGGTAACTTTGTTGCAGTAATGTGGAATAGGCTTCCTGTTTCGTTATCTGTCGGATATGATTATCTTTTGAGCGTTCAAGAACACAGACTGCTTTCAGCGGTACCGCAATATTTTCCCCAAGTCTGTGTTTGCCGTTGTAAGGTGTGCCGAACACCGTAACCTCACTGTCACCGACATGGATAAGCGGTTTATCATCATTGACCATGACCGCCCGACTGCCAAGCAGTTCCCTCCATAATCTTGTATGGGTCGATTTTCCCGTTCCGCTTTTTGCAGTGAACAGATAACATTCACCGTCAACGGCAACCGCTGAACCGTGAAACAGAAAAGTATCATATTTCGGCATTTGTTCTGCAATTTTTCGATATACGGCAAGCTCTTCCAGATAATCATCTGCCGAACGATGGACAGATATCCCCTGTGCCATATCTGTTTTTGCTGACTGTATTCTTTCATAGTCAATGTCTTTCTGTGTGGTAGTAACAACAAAGTCAGGTATACCGTCAAAACGATATTCCTTGCAATAATTATGCACCTTATCATATAAAGATACGATTTCAATGACTTTATCAGCTATCTTATAGGTATTTTTCATTTTTTCCTCCGTAAATAGTGCCAAACGGCAGGCAGCCGTAGCTGTCTGCCGTTTCTTTGCGAGTAGACGATGGTCGGATATCTTAGAATAAAGCAGGATAACAGCAAGGGAAATATCAGTTTTGCTTTCTGACAGACAATCCCGTTGCACTACCTAAAAACAGAAAAATTGATTACCCTCTGAATTTAGATTTTAGTCTTCTTCTTCTTCTCCTCCACCAATATCTGAATCGGTGATAATATCTTCAACATCAAATTCTATGATTTCCAGTTCGACTTTTTCATATCTCATCGGAATTATGCCTCCACTTCATTTTTATTTTATAAGTTATCACCTGAAACAGGCTCCCTTATAAGACATTATTTTTCCCTATCACATCAGACTTGATATACCTGATACTGAAAGTGTCTTCATTATAACCTAAAACTGTTCTTTTGTCAACCTTGACTCACTATTGAAAAGCAAGTCAAAGCAACATTTTTTACCGTATCTTTAATTCGTCAGGTTTTACGGTTTATTTTATCAGTTCATA
>CACYDZ010000325.1 GCA_902773265.1 uncultured Ruminococcus sp. | reverse complement strand
TTGGTGAAAGCGGTGGCAGGGTTCAAACAGTCGGGTCTGATGCCGATATATGAGGATTGTTCTATGATGGTTGTGCCGATAACCTGTGACTGTAAGAAAAAAATTGCAGGTATGTTGTCTGATATGTGTGAAGTAACCACATTACACATTCCAGTCTCACGCAACGATGAAGATATTGAAGAATACACAGAGCAACTCTATGAGCTGGCAGATAAGCTGGAAAAAGTCACAGGCAACCGTATCACCTATGAAAGTCTGTCGGAGGGATTTCGGAAAGTGGGCTACGCACAGTATGAATTTTCCGAGTTTATCCGCCTGAAAAAGCAAAATCCCTATCTGATACGGGGCAGTCACGCTATGGCAATCCTGAATGCCGGTGCCTATATGTCGGCAGATGTATGGGGAAAGGCACTTCATCAGGTAAACGAAACCCTGAAAAAAAATCTTGCCGAAAACAAACTTGTCACAACCAAAAAGTTGCCAAGAATATTACTTACCGGTTCGCCGATAGTTTTCCCGAATATCAAAATCCCCTTGCTGATTGAAGAAATGGGCGGAATTGTGGCAGGCGATGAAACCTGTATGGGTGAAAGAGGAATGTGGGATCCTGCGGTTATCACCGATGACAGCTTTGATGGTATGATGAATGCACTTGCCAACCGTTCGTTGCGTCCATGTCCCTGTCCTACCTTTGCCGACAATCCCCAACGGATATACCGCCTGAAACAGCTTATTCAAGAAAATCAGATACAGGGAGTGATATATCACATTCTGCGAGGTTGTCTGGTATATGACTTTGAATATAAGCGTATCGAAGAAGAAATGGGAAAACTGGGGATTCCGATAATTCGTCTGGAGAGCGACTACAACGAGGAAGATATTGAACAGCTGAGAATACGCATAGAAGCTTTTATTGAACTTATCAAACTGAAACAGACACCCGAAAAGCGAACAACTGTACGAAAAGACTTTTTTTCCGAGTAATCAGCAAAGAATATTCACATCAAGTGGTGACACCTCAAAGGTTTTTGTCCACTTTAAGGGGATACTATCGTGAAAAAATATTATATAGGACTTGACGGTGGCTCAACTTATCTGAAAGCCGCATTGATTGGTAACGGGCGTGTGATAGATACAATGGTTCGTAATACAGGCATAGACAACGACAGCACAGCACGGAAAATTGCCAAAGAACTTTGCGACAGAAATTCCTTGTTGCCGTCAGACATAGGCTACATTATGGCAACAGGTTACAGCCGTAAAATTTTAGAGGTTGCCGATGATGATATTTCCGAAATTACGGCACACGCTTACGGCGTTCGGCTTACTGCTCCGAAAGAATACCGTGCAGGAATGATAATTGACATAGGCGGACAAGATTCCAAAATTATTTATCTTGATGCAAATTGCCGTGTCAAAAATTTCAGTATGAATGACAAGTGTGCAGCAGGTACGGGCAAATTTATGGAGGTTATTGCTCAGATACTCGAAACAACTATCGACAAGGTAGGCGAGCTCTCACTCAAAGCGACAAATCCTTGTGACATAAACAGTACTTGTGTTGTATTCGCACAGTCGGAAGTAATTTCGCTTGTGGCACGAAAATATGACCGCTGCGACATACTGGCAGGTATGCACCAGTCTATGGCAAGACGGATTGTCAAGATGATGAAAAAATCCGAAAAGGGTGGTGACATACTGATGACAGGTGGAGGTGCATTGAATATCGGACTTCACCACGCCTTTGAAGAAGAACTGATGAGAGATGTCTATGTTGCCGAATATCCGCAGTTTAACGGGGCGATAGGGGCGGCTCTGATAGCAAGCGAAAGAGGGTGACAGAATGGGTATCAGTCTGTTTATGGAAAGTCTGACGGCGGCAACATCTGTCGGAATAGGTTGCGGAACCTGTTGCGGTTCGGGAATAAGTGTCGCATTGTACAGTTATCTGACAACACATATGAAAAATATGAAGCAGTCCTTTTTGGGATTTCTGGAATTTTTTTTTGGAAAATACCTTGCCGTCATATTTCTGTGCGGTACGGCATCATTCATAGGAACGAACATCATTGATGAAACAGGGTATATCTTCGGT
>CACYDZ010000324.1 GCA_902773265.1 uncultured Ruminococcus sp. | reverse complement strand
GATGATGGCTTTTCCAGCTGATAGCCTATTTTATGCTCTACATCTTGATACACTTTGGCATCTTTCTTTGTTGTTTTTAAAACATCTATCGGCGGATAGCTTACTGCTTCTGTCGGATTTTCTGTTTTCGATACAGTGGAACTGTTGTCTGTTTTACTTGTTGTATCGGTGTCTGAAGTACAACTACTTGTCAGTAAAGCTGTCCCTCCTATTGTCGCTATACATAACGCAGCTATTATTACTTTTTTTATAGAATTCATTTTTTCCCTCTTCTTTCCTGAAAGTTAATGTTTATACAATGTAAATAGCATCTGCCTTGTCGGGGAATTTCTCCCCGAACTCCTGATTTAAAGGCAATTCTCTTTGATTTTACGAGCGATAATCACCATTAATGCGTACATAGTCATAAGTTAGGTCACAACCCCATGCTTTTGCACTGCTGTCACCGTCATGAAGATTGATATGAATATATATTTCGTCCTGTAAGAGAACTTCTTTGGCTTCCTCTTCGGAAAATTTCACAACTAATCCGTTACGACAGGCAACTATTTCACCTGCACTTGATGATACATCAACATCAACTTTGTCGATATCAAAATCGGCTTCCGCATAACCAATAGCACACAATATTCTTCCCCAGTTAGCATCACAACCAAATATTCCTGCCTTGACAAGCGGAGAACGAACAACACTCTTAGCAACGGTAATCGCTGTGGTAAGGTCTTTAGCACCGCTGCAAGTACATTCTATCAGTTTGGTAGCACCCTCCCCGTCTTTGGCAAGCATAATGGTCAGCTTCTCCAATACATCATGTAAAGCTGTCTTGAATACAGTATAATTTTCATTTTCAACGACAATCGTCTTGTTCTCTGCCAGACCGTTCGCCATTATCGAAATCATATCATTGGTAGATGTATCACCGTCCACAGTAAGACAGTTGTAAGTGGTAATTACCGTTTCACTGAGTGCCTTTTGTAACATTTCGCAGGTGATGGCAACATCGGTGGTAATAAAATTGAGGGTTGTTGCCATATTCGGGTGTATCATACCACTTCCCTTAGCCATACCGCCAATCGTACAAAGTTTACCGTCCAGCATAAACTGTACAGCAGTTTCTTTCGGAACAGTATCTGTCGTCATAATAGCATTGACCGCTTTAGCATTACCACTATAAGAAAGACCGTCCGCAAGCACTTTTATGGATTTTTCAATGGGTTCAATGGGTAACACTTCACCGATAACTCCTGTAGAGGCAACAATTACCTGTTCAGGCTTTATCCCCAGTACCTTTGCAGTCAGCTCACACATCTTCATCGCTTTCTGTTCACCGTCAGCATTTGCCGTGTTGGCATTTTTGGAATTGGCAATAACTGCCTGTGATTTTCCTTTGGAAAGAGCGAGATTTCGTTTCGTCACCACTATTGGCGAACCTTTAACCTTGTTCTGTGTATATACCGCAGCCGTATTGCATAGAACATCACTGTATACCATGCACAAATCATTTTTATTCTTATCGGGATTAATCCCACAGTTAAGACCGTTTGCCGAAAATCCCTTGGCGGCACATACACCACCCGCAACATCATTCATCATTGTATTTACACTTCCCTTTGATTTTTCTCTAAGAAAAAACGCCTGTCCCCAAAAGACAGGTCGTTGCGTTTGTAAAAAACAATAAAGCAGAATGTTATTTGTAACACTCCGCTTTTTCTGTCTGAAACTGTTTTACACACTGTCAAGCTGATGCATTGAGTTTCTTTGCCAATGCGGACTTACTTCTGGCAGCTGTATTTTTATGGAGAATACCCTTACTTACAGCAGTGTCGATTTTCTTAACAGCAAGACGAACGGCTTCTGCTTTGTCGGCTGAGTTTGTATCAATCGCTATATGTGCATTCTTTACCGATGTTCTGAGTGCAGATTTGAAAGCCTTATTTCTGGCATTTTTGACAGCCGTAACTTTTACTCTCTTTTTAGCTGATTTGATATTCGGCATTACGGTACACCTCCTTCTCTCATATTCATGCGTTTATTATCATACCATTTAATTGTCAGAATTTCAAGTATTTTTTGAAAAAACAAGATAAGAATTTTCTTTTTTATCATTACGCTGTTCTTTATCAGAATTTATGCAATAGATTTGTGAAATATTCTATAAAACAACTTATTTCTTTCGGTATATTACATAATAAATCAATCCTGTAACCACCAGTACCCCAAAAGATATTCCCCGTAAAGCCCATGCGTAACCCCCTTGCATAAGATTGGCTGTCGTATATATGTCGGCAAGCCGCCATGCTCCCAAAAGTATAAAGTATACTGCGGGAATCCATAAAATACGATATTCCTTGATTGCCATGTATATCAGATATATGCCGACAATCCACAATCCTACTACATACAGATAAGGCATTATCACTCACTCCGTTTCTTACAGAACTTATTGCGGTCTGTCTTCAATATTGATATGCTTACTCTGTGACTTTCTTTTCTTTTTTGACGAAGTTTCTTCCTTCTTTCCTTTCTTCGGTCGGCTGTAAAACAAACATACCAGCATATATCCTCCAAATACAATAATCCCTATATAATGTATCCATTGGGTAGCGTCTGAACCAGGTGCGGTTTTTGTGACAATGTAATCTACAAATATCCATATCCCTTCAAACAGAAAAAATAAGGCGATTGGCCGCAACATTCCTATCTGTCGGAAAGATGGTGTAAACAGTAATCCTGTTATCACCAGACATACTCCCATTGCTATTAATGACATCAGCAAAATAAACAACTCCTTTTTTTTCCGTAAAACACAAACCATTATCTATACTTTTTGTATTCTACCATAAAAATCAATTCAACGCAATAAATATTGACAATTTTTGCTTTTGTGTATATAATTAATTCATAGAAAATGTTTGTCAATAAGGAGTTATTTATTATGGCAACCAAAAGTAATTGTTACTGTTGCGGTAAAACCGTGACGAAAGGATATGCTAAGCGTCATTGTCTAAGCCACAATTATACAGATAGCGACTGCGAAAATTGTGCGTTGCTGAAAATTGAAGATGCCTATGACACCGATTACTGGCTTTATGTAGATATCGGCTTGAAAAATACTTTGCGTGATTTAGATGGTTTTCTGCGTAATATATGGCTGGAATGTTGTGGTCATATGAGTGCTTTCTATCAGAAACATCATGAGAAAATTCCTTTTTCTCGCAAAATGAACAGCTTTGAAGAAGGTTCCGTATTATTGTATGATTATGACTTTGGTTCTACTACCACTTTAAAAATTACCTTTGTCGGTCAGACAACAAGAAAAAAGCAATCCCAAAAGAACTCTGTAAGACTTTTGTTAAGAAATGAACCATTCATCTTTAAATGTTCATGCGGAAAAACAGCGGAATATTTCTGTAATGAGTGCGATTGGGACGATGATTATCCGTTTTACTGTAAAGAATGTGTCGAGAAACATGAAAATGAGGTAGAACATTATCCCTTACCTGTTGTAAATTCTCCAAGAATGGGTGTTTGTGGTTATACTGGCGAACATGATACCTATACTTTCAATCCCGATGACTATACCTGATAAATTCTGCATTTTAAAAGGTGCTACAAAATGAAAATCGACAACTGCTAT
>CACYDZ010000323.1 GCA_902773265.1 uncultured Ruminococcus sp. | reverse complement strand
TATGTAATTGCTTCGTTGGTTTTTATCTGTCCGGTTGGATGCTGTGTACGGTTTTCCGGTTTGTCCACGCCTATCTCTTCAATGTGAACTACTTTCTTTTCCACCGCATCAAAAACAATAACGACGGTTGACATCGTGGTTCTGTCGACGCCTCCGAAATAGTATTTTTCAGTTATGTCCGTAACCAGTCCTCCGTAAACGACCAGATATTTGCATCGTCCTCTGCTCTCAGCAAAGGTTTTTGTGTTTTTCTTCTCAAGCCATTCGGTCGGGAAGTACTCCGGCAGCTTTTCATTTTCCTTAAGAGAACTTTTTTTGCATACTTCCACAGTTATTTTCTTGTCTTTGTCTGAGTCGGATACATCCATACGTCCCCAGATTACGGGTGCATCTGTTTTGAAATCCTCATCGTTGTATCCATTTTCTGAACCGTGACCGAAAACTATTTTCCCGTCTTCGTCAAACTTGAAAATGTCGTTGTCTTTGACGTCGCTTTTTACGGCGTCCCCCTCGTTAAACAGTTTGTCCAGGCTTTCAGTAACTACTTCCTCAGCCCACTGTTCATCCGTTATTCCTTCACTGTCTGCAGCCGGATTTAATACCTCCTGGCTTCCGCATCCCGCAAGCATTACAAGAAAAAGAAGCATCAGGATTAATGATATAATTCGTTTCCTTCTCATTGTCTTTTCTCCTCTAAGAATAGTTGTCTTTTCTGCTCATTATCAGTATATCATCATATCGTTCATGTCGGTACAAAAAACTGTTTTCCTTTTAAAAGGCAATACATGTACGTTTCTTATGATAAAATAAGTGTAGACTGATGAAAGGAGAAATTGCTATGTATGATTTAGGTACAACAATAGGTTATTGTTTGGTTCCGTTACTGTTTTGTCTGGCAGCATTCCTAAGAGCCGGCAAGGGGAAAAATCCATGGATTATTTTTGCCTGCGGCGCTGGTATTACTGTACTGGCAGTTCTCGGATCATTTTTAAACAATGATTTTGGCATGACCCAGATTCTTTCGCTGATTATCGTAGCTGTTTTCGGCGGTCTGATTGCTGCAAAAAAACAATAGAGACTGTAATGAATGATAATATGGATTTATTAGATTTTTTGCCGGATTATTCCGGTTTTTTTATTTTTATTTTCTGGCTGGATTTTAAATTGAATTGAAGGGTTAGATTGTTATTTTAAAAGACAGGAGCAAGGGCTGGAAATGAAAAATGGTTTTTTCTTATAAGAAAGTGATATAATTATATGTAGGTTAGAGTTTTATTCATAAAACAGAAGGAGACAGGATGAAAATGTTTGACTTTGATGACGACGGCAAAATCGGTTTTGATGACATTGCCGAGTATGACAGACGTTACGGTGATCTTGACGACATGGATGACATGATGCTGGAGCAGGAAATGCAGGGTTATTCGTCAGGATGTCTTTTTTCGCTGATGATTCTGCCTGCTCTGTACGTTCTTAAAAGACTTGGTCTATGACCATGTATTGACCATGTCCGGTCATGACGACTGGCCGGTATTTAGATATAATAAACTACTTGTGAAAGGGGGTTCATTCATGAAAAAGTTTTTACTTGCAGTTGTTGCAGCAGCATCCATTCTCTGCCTTGTAGGCTGCAGTGCGACTTCCGTAGCTGCCATTAAGTCCAGTATCTACAGTGATGAAGAATATCAGGCAGCTGTCGAAGTAATGCAGGAATACTTTGGTGAAAATTTCAAAGGATGTACTTTGAAGGAAGTAAAATATGCAGGCGATGACGTTGTTGAACAGGAAGCAAAAACCAGAGGATTTGACACTGACAAAATCATAGTTCTTGAAACAACGTTTGAAGTTCCTGAAGATTTTAAGGGTACCTTAAATCCCGGTGAAACATATGAAGGTTTCACATGGACACTGACAAGACCTGACATAAACGGACTGTGGGAACACATTGATCACGGTTACGGTTGATAACTGAGTATTACGGGTAAAAAATGAACAGTCAAAGCGAACTGCCTAAACGCATTTAAAAGG
Source organism: uncultured Ruminococcus sp. (assembly GCA_902773265.1). Classification (GTDB taxonomy): domain Bacteria; phylum Bacillota; class Clostridia; order Oscillospirales; family Acutalibacteraceae; genus CAG-964. The sequence goes on along the minus strand of CACYDZ010000323.1, from coordinate 663 downwards.
CGAATGGTTTTACATGGAAGACAAAAGAAATCTTACACAGGACGAAGTTAAAAGACTTGAGGAGTTTACAAAAATCTGCGCAGACTTTGAAGAACAGGGGTACACAAAGAAGGACCTTACGGGAAGCATCATAATTGCAAACGTGTTTTCGGTTGCAGTTTTGATTGTGGCTTTTGCGCTGGGTTTATTTGTATTTCTGAAATTTAATGAAGGTGCATTTACGGGAGTCTCCGACCTGCTGCTTAAGATGGGAGGTAATCTTTTAACTATAATCATAGTGTTTATTGCACTCACTGTGTTGCATGAGCTGCTGCACGGACTTACCTGGTCAATGTTCAGCGAAAACCACTGGAAAGATGTATCCTTCGGGTTCATGGCAAAGTATGTGACGCCGTACTGTTCACTTAAAACTCCTTTGAAAAAAGGGCCGTACATTCTGGGCACACTGATGCCGCTTATCGTTCTTGGTATTGTGCCGTATGTATTATCAGTGATTACAGGATCAGCCTTCATTCTTTTCTATTCTATCATGATGACAGCTGCTGCCGCAGGTGACATGATGATTGTATTCAAAATACTTACTTCAGGAGTAAGCGGAGAGGATGTACTTGTTCTTGACCATCCTACACTTGTGGGTTCCGTCATGTTTTACAGATGATTCTG
>CACYDZ010000322.1 GCA_902773265.1 uncultured Ruminococcus sp. | reverse complement strand
GTGTCGTCAATCGACAGTATTATTGTCTGTTCAGACAATTTTTCCGGAATAACCGTCAACGCTGTTCGTACCATATTTTGAAACCGGCTTATCAACATCAATCTTACTTTCATTCAAGGTAAAATAATACGATTTCAGTTTCTTATCTGATATATACTCTATAAACTGTTCATAGTTGTATTTTATACTTTGAAATCTGTTCAGGCACGGCATGAATATCAATATTTCAAACAGATGTTCTTTGGTATTCCTGCTTTCATCAGAAAATATTTCAAAGAATGCTTTTCTGAGCCTGCTTATTATTCCTGTTTTGGTGTATAATGCTTTCATGTGAATTACTCCTTTTCAGATTACAAACGGTTCGTTTGGTCACTTACCATTTTACACCTTTTCGGCGAGTAATTCACTTTTTTATTTCTTTAAAACTTGGGAACTGGTGTTACGGAAAACAAAAGCACGAACAAAAGAGGATTTACAAAAAGCTGTCGATTATGCTTTCAAAAAAATTTCTGTTTCTGATTGTGTGGGTTGGTTTACTTCTTGCTTGTCCGGTTAATTATTTGCATTGCTATATATTTTTAAATTACTTGATTTAAGAAGATAATTCTTAAATCAAGTGCTTGCTTTGGAGCGTTGCTTTGATAGGATTTCTAAAAGCAATGCCCTTAAAAAATGGAAAGCTCGATACAAAAAATACTGCCTTTGCCCTCTTCACTGTGAACACAGCAATTTCCTTTGTGTATATTCACTGTCTGTTTGACTATGGCAAGTCCAAGTCCCGAAACACCTCTGCCTTTTCTCTGGCGGAAAGTGTAATATCTGTCCCAGATGTGTTCTATTTCATTCTGGGGTATACCGTTGCCGTAGTCCTGCACTTCTATTCTGGCGGTTGATTGGTCTGCGGTAAGTCGGACAGTTACTTTTCGGCTGACATCGGTATATCGGAAAGCATTGTCAATAAGATTGTAAACCGCACGCTCCAGCCTGTCTGCTATCCCACTAATATATACATCACTCTCTATCTCTGTTTCGATGGTTTCCTCTTTGCCCTTGTACAAATCTTCAAAACTTCTGCACACATTGGCAATAAGTTCACTTAAGTTTACTTTGTCGAATTGATGAGGAATATCGCCTATTTTCAACTCGGAATATTCCAGTATTTCATTGACAAGCCTGGTCAATCTGTCGGCTTCACGGACGATTACGGCAATATCTGCTTTACACTGTTCTTCATCATTCCACGAAGTATCTCCAATGAGTTCGGCATAACCTTTTATCATTGTCAAGGGGGTGCGTAAATCGTGCGATACATTGGCAAGTAATTCTGTCTGAAAATTGTGTGCTTCTATCAGTTTATTCGATGTATTGTCCAGTCTGTGACTTAGGTCATCAAGTTCTGTACAGAAACCCATCTGAAATTCTTTGGGATAATTGTTTTCTCCAAGATATTTTGCTTTTTCAGAAAGCTGTGCCACAGGTCTACCAAAACTTCCGGAAATAAACCATGCCAGAATAAATCCGGCTATAAGAGAAAACAAAGTCACCCATACTAACTGAAAGCGTATGATTGCCACTGTTGAGCCGACAGGGTCAAGAGTAGTACGGACATACAGTATCGCTTTTTCCTGTGTGTTGTAATAATTGATATATGTGCCGTAATTATAAAAATTTTCGGCAGTGTATTCAAACTCCGTATATTCACCGCTGTTGAGGTTCGTGAGAATGACTTCAAAGTCATCGGGAAGATTCCGAAAATTTTCAGTATGTTTTTTTCTCAGCTTGTTTGTGTATTCTTCTGTTCCTTCGGTGAGGGGATGTTCCCGTTTACGCACACCGTTGTATTCATCGGAGAAATAAAGCACGGTTCCGTCAACATCTGTGATATATATTAACATTGAGTTATTGACAGACGCTGAATCAATCATATCGGTGATTTTTTCGCTGTTACTGTTTACTGCTATTGCTCCGGCACTTTTTTTCGTATTGCGTATCAGCATTGTATCGTAGAAACTCTGTAAAAATACCGTCTGCAACAACCAAAGTACAGTAAAAACAATAGCTGTGAACAGTACAAAATACAGCCAAAGCTTTATTTTGAATGATTTAGGTTTCCACTTCAAACTTATAGCCTACCCCTCTTATGGTGCGAATGGTGTTGCGGTATTTTCCTAATTTGTT
>CACYDZ010000321.1 GCA_902773265.1 uncultured Ruminococcus sp. | reverse complement strand
TTTCTGGATAAAATCACGGGTATTGATCTCTAATTTCCAGATCCTGCCCTGAAAGCCTTCCCAGGCCTGAAAATCCCTTTTGCTCATTTTCTTTCTCCTCTCTGCCATAGCCGATCGTTCAAACAAATAAGGACTGTCGTGTTGTAAAGAATAGCATCAAGACGATATTTATGTTCCGTAAAAAGAAGGCAGTCCTTGGTATAAATCCGTACCTTAAATATATAGCAGATCAGAACGTTTGTCAATCACCTGCAGGGCATTACCTTAAATATTGTTCGTTTTACCAAAAATAGTAATAACTACTTTTTTTATATAGTGATATTTATTTATAGTCCGGCGCAACCACAACATATAGTATATTACTATTTGTATAGACACATTTTGTATGGTTTTCAAAAATGTCAAATTATCTCATAAAAGTTCGTAAATCCGGGGATATCACCCGCTGCAGAAGCAAAACAGTATCAGGCACGTCCGGTCCCGCCGTCATTATGAAGCGTCCTGACATCACAGGTCAGAGCATGATATCGGGATCATATGAATAAAACATTCAGGGGTCTTGTAATTTTTCAAAAGGTGTGGTAGAATATCCATGTCATGAATATCTGTCCGTAGCATAGCTGGATAATGCATCAGACTCCGACTCTGAAGATCGAGGGTTCGAATCCCCCCGGGCAGGCCAAAGCGAAAATCCTGACACAGCGTGGCGGGATTTTCGCTTTGTATTATTCATTTTTAAATCTTAAGTCTTAAGTTTTCAGTAATTTCATGTCAGGATTTTCTAAATGAATACTGAAGACTTAAAACTGAAAAATTAATAATGATTGTATATCCGGTAGTTTTCTGATATAATTCAGTTGGTGATAATTATGAAAGAAAACATTTTGATTGAAAAATCCATAGACTTTGGTGCTCGGATAGTTAAGCTTTATCAATACCTACTAAAAATAAAACACGAATCCGTTATTTCCAAACAAATCCTGAGAAGCGGTACATCAATAGGAGCAAATATTAATGAAGCCCAATATGGAAACAGTAAAGCGGATTTTATTTCTAAATTACATATTGCTCTTAAAGAAACTGCTGAAACTGAATACTGGCTTCATATTTTAAAAAAGTCAGACTATCTGGACGAAAGTATGTCTTCATCTTTATTGAAGGATTGTCTGGAAATCAAAAAAATTCTTATAGCATCTGTTAATACCGCGAAAGAAAGACAAAGTTAATTTCAGGAGTTCAGGTCCAAAATGTCATGCGAATAAGACCTTTTGCATTATTCATTAAATTATTCGTCCTGCCCATACAGCATCCTCCGTGAAACACATCATCCATACTCCGACCACGACCCCGCAGCTTTCTGCGGGGTTTTTCTGACAGAAATCACAAATATCACACAAAAAGCATTGACATTCATATTAACTTCTGTTAGAATTTATTAAACAGATCATGGAACAAATTCTTCACAATTACAAAAATTTCAAGGAGGAATGGAAGCAATGAATAACAATTCAAATGATATACGCAGCGAAAACACCAACACTCATACGGCTCGTAATTCTGTCAGTATAATAAGCATAACCATTGTTTTTCTATTTATTTTAATATACTTTGTATTTCCGGACTACTCCTACGCACGTGATGATCTGGTGATTCAGGCATGCGACAAATGTGCCGATCTCAGATTGAATTCATTGTATGGTGATAACCACAGAATTACAGGAAAGGACATCCACCGAGACCCGGGCTTTATCGTTAAGGGAACAATCAAAGAAATCGACTATATTGTCAAAATATTATCTGAAGACTCTTATACGACCATCACCGTATACGGTGACGAATATTCTGAAATGTTTTTGAAGGGGAAATAAAAATGGAAAACACCAAAAATAAAAGAGTTAAGCTGTGGGTTTTCGGGATAATACTTCTGGCTTTTGCAGTAAATGTGTTATATTCAAGATTTGTTAATTTCTATCTGCTTGTATGGCTGGTCAACAAACTTTATGTTGAGATAAACGTGAATGACGGCGGGTTTTTCAGCTTTCTGTCCTATGTATTGACACGACTTGCGGTATTGGTTTTCTTCGGCATAGGAATAGCCGGAAATGTGCTGTTTTACCGTAAGTTTTTAAAAAAGCATTTTCCGGATGCGGCGTTCGGATTCTTCTGGGTTTGTTTTCTTACAGTAACGGCGCCGCTTATTGAATA
>CACYDZ010000320.1 GCA_902773265.1 uncultured Ruminococcus sp. | reverse complement strand
GTTGCTACGGCAGGAGCTCTTCCGTGAGCCGCCTCTATCATATCACAGCCGAAATAATCATAGTTCATTACGGCACAACCGACAGGTGATACACCGACAGTACGCCCCTCACAATCCAGTTCGTCAATAACTTCAGCAACCAGACGATGAATGATACCGTGTGTACAGCCCGGACAGTAATGAAACGGTATGTCTGTCAATGCTTTCGGTCTGCTGAAAACGATTTTTTCTTCCATCAGTCCATACCTCCGACTTCTACAATTTTATCTGCGACTTCCATAGGTGTCGGAATTTTACCGCCCGTTCTTCCGACAAAATGTACAGGCTTCCTACATTCAACGGCAAGTCTGACATCATCGACCATCTGACCCATACTCATTTCTACACTGATAAAGGCTTTTGCGGTTTCTTTAAGTGTAGAAAAGGCTTTTACAGGGTAAGGCCATAATGTGACAGGACGCAACAAACCTGCTTTATAACCTTTTTCTCTGGCAATATCAACGGCTGTATGAGAAACTCTTGCCGAAGCCCCGTAAGCGACCAGAACAATATCAGCATCATCAAGACGGTATTCTTCCCAACGCTGTTCTTTTTCTTTGATGATATCATAGCGTTTATATCTTTCAATGATAAGTCTTTCCAGTTCGCTGGGCGTTAAAAACAAGGAATTTAATACATTATGTTTTCTTTTGTTCTGATGACCGCAGCAAGCCCAAGTTTTTTCAACGAGATGTTGTGCGGTATGTTCGGGAATGATGACAGGTTCCATCATCTGACCAAGCATACCGTCAGCCAGTATCATTGCCGGCATACGGTATTCATCGCCTTTATCAAAGGCAAGACCTACCAAATCAACCATTTCCTGAACAGTAGCGGGAGCGAAAACAAGTATCTGGAAATCTCCGTGACCTGTTGCTTTTGTTGCCTGCCAGTAGTCTGCCTGTGAGGGCTGAATACCACCCAGACCGGGACCTCCACGCTGTACATTGACAATCAATGCCGGAATGTCACAACCTGCCATATAGGAAATTGCTTCGGATTTCAGGCTTATTCCCGGAGAACTGGAAGAAGTCATTGCTCTTACACCCGTTCCCGCAGCACCCAATACCATGTTGGCAGCGGCAATTTCAGATTCAGCCTGTAAATAGACACCGTTTACTTTCGGCATTTTTTTTGCCATATAAGCGGCAAGTTCTGTCTGAGGAGTAATCGGGTAACCGAAAAAATAACGGCAACCTGCCTGAATAGCTGCTTCAGCCAGTGCCTCATTGCCTTTCATTAATACTTTATTGTTCATAGGTTTTTTTCATATCCTTTCGTTTACAGTATGTCAGCGATATACCGTGATGGCAATATCAGGACACATAATCGCACACGATTTACAACCGATACATTTTTCAGCGTCAAGCAGTGCAGCAGGGTGATAACCCTTTGCGTTGATTTTTGATTTATCAAGAGCAATGATGTTTTTCGGACAAGCATAAACACACATTCCACAGCCCTTGCATAAATTTTCATTTACTTCAATATGAGCCATTATTATGAATACTTCCTTTCCTGTTGAGATGATATATATAATAAGTTCGTTTTGGCAGATTTCACCATATGATGATTATAAAAATCAAATAATAATAAAGTATGTCGTACTTTTTAATTTTTTATATACCGAAAGGCGGTCGGACGATAGGTTTGATATAGTACAAATCATAATCTGCCAGCTGAGGATTATCTTTCAGGTGATAGGGGGCAGTTGTACAGAGAAGAGGCAGTTTTAATTGTCTTGCGATGTCGTCACCGTATTCCAACGCATTTTTAATATCGTCAGGTGTTGTTTCATATTGCAGATGAGAGTTATTGACAATATAAGACGGCTGTAAGTGGCAGGCGGTCATAATTTCGTGCAATACCTCGATTGCGGATTGCGGTGTCTGAATAAGGTTTCTGTACTGATTGACAAGGTAAATAAAGGAACAGCCTGTCTTATTCAGTTTGTCCGCATATCTTCCCAACGCAAAAGCACCCGCATCATCTCCTCCGACATCAAAAATAATATGCGTATCTTCCTGTTCAAATACGCTTTCAATTTCAGCTGAAAGTGCGGGGGTATCCAGGTTAGTACCTGCATATCTGGGCATTATGATATGAATATCATAAGTTTTCAATAAATTTTCGTAATCAGAACTGCGAAAATAAGGATTGATAACATCTAAATCGACAATAGTGACTTTCAAATTTCGTTTTGCCATGTCGATAGCCAGATTAAGCGAAAAATTTGTTTTTCCGCAACCGTAATGACCGCAAACTATTGTAATTCTTTTTAATAATCTTAAATCAAACATGATTTTAATATACTCACTTTTTTATTTTATTTTGCCATAGATAGATTGCATATATTAGCAAATGCTGTCAGCCCGGAAAAAATCCTTTTATCAATGCCATAATGAAGTCGACACCAAGTACAACGCCTGTTACAATAACCAACAGTAAAATAACCGATATCACTCTGATAAGTCTGTTTTTGATACTGTAATAATCCTCTTCCAGACTTTCTGATTTATCTTCCACATCAAAAACATCATCTTCATTCTGTAAAGCATTGATACCGATTAAAATGTCTGTTGCTTTTCTGTAAAAGGCATACGGTGTCAGAATATCATAATCTGCATAGCTCATACCTGTCACAGCGTCTGCCGAAAGTTGTTTTTCTGCTATCCGTTCACTGTAAGGTATGTTACCGCTGTCCAGTGCGGAACAAATTCTTTGTTTTTCAAATCCTGATGTTCTTATCAGTACAACAGGAAAATTATTTTCAGGTTCACCGTCAGTCAACACACTTTTTTTACAGTGCGGACATTTCTCAATCGTATCATTTTCTAAGTGTCCGCATTTTTTACAGTACTTCATACCTTATCCTTTCCACAAAAATATACGCTTGCATTATCGCTTTTAAGGATAGTATAACAAATCATATCGAAAAAATCAACACCCGACTAAAAATCATTTGAAGAAAATACCTGTTTTTTACATTGTCAAAATTTGCATACGCAAATTTTGTTTGAGTGTTTAGCCGATTAAAGGGCTTTGCCCTTTAAAATCCTACAAGGGGACTTTGTCCCCTTGACCCCTACCACTTTTTGAAAAAAGTGGACAAAAACTTT
>CACYDZ010000319.1 GCA_902773265.1 uncultured Ruminococcus sp. | reverse complement strand
GGCGGATTAAAGGAAGCTCCCGCCTCTATAGGCGGTGAGTACTTCACTGTAACCGTATAACAACAGAAAGAAGTCGCTTTTTGCAGGATAAAAAGCGACTTCTTTTGACAGACAGCAGAGGTGAAAAAAGATTGAATATTGTAGCTGTTGATGATGAAGTATTTGCGTTGAGTGACCTTGAAGAAGTTCTGACAGAATGTCTGCCGAATAGCGAAATACACTGTTTTGACAATGCCGAAGAAGTGACAGCCTATGCCAAAGAACATAAAATTGACATTGCTTTTCTGGATATTGAAATGAACAACATTACAGGAATACAGTTAGCACAGAGTTTGCTGTCGATTTATGACAGAACCAATATTATTTTTGTGACAGGGTATTCCGAATATGCACTGGAAGCCTTTTCGGTATATGCAAGTGGTTACATTCTGAAACCCGCAGAAAAAAAAGCGGTACTGTCAGCACTTTCCAGATTACGCTATCCCATAGAACAGAATCGTCCGAAAGTGACAGTCAAGACATTCAGTAATTTTGAAATTTATGTCAACGGTAAGCCTTTACATTTTGCCAGAGCAAAATCCAAAGAGTTGCTTGCCTATCTGATACACAAAAACGGAACAGGCTGTTCTCTCAAAGAACTGGCAAGTGTTCTCTATGAGGATAAGGAATATACACTTTCCCTGCAAAAACAGTTGCAGACCATTATCGCCACAATGATGAAATCGCTGAATACCGAAAATATCGGCGATATCGTCATCAAACGGTACAATCATCTTTCGGTAGACACCTCAAAGATTGATGACTGTGATTACTACCGTTTTCTCAGCGGTGACAAAGAGGCAATCAATACCTATGCGGGAGAATATATGATGAATTACAGCTGGGGAGAATTTACCATAGGTTATTTAGACAGCAAAGCGTTCGATTACTGACAAAGTTCAGCAACCGAACGCTTTTTGTTTATAGACTGTTGTCGTTTAAGGGCTGCCGCCCTTAAAAATCCTGCCAAACTTTTTGAAAAAAGTTTGACAAAAACTTTTTCGGCTCACTTCGTTCGGATTGTTTATCCCAAGTTCAGCGGTGACAACGGAAAGTTTTTTGTCCACTTTTTTTCAAAAAAGTGGTAGGGGTCAAGGGGACAAAGTCCCCGTCTGTGTTTTAAAGGGCAAAGCCCTTTAACTCCCCGAGAAAATCCAAAATTTGCGTAAGCAAATTTTGACTACTTGAAAGCCACAATACAATACTGTCCGTTAAGTTTATTGAGGTTATACCTGATACCGTTTACGGGAGTGGCATCAAAATACACCGTAACAATATTGTCGCTGACAACAGCACCGCCTGTATTACCGCTGGATTTGGCAGTAATACAACTGTTAAGCAGAATATTACCGTTGTTATCCGTCTGCATAAGAGGCAAATCCTTTGTAAAGACAATAATAAACTTTGCATTGATACCAATATCAATATTCTGACTTTCGTTGCCGTCACCCACATAGGACACAAAGACATAAGGTTCCTGAATTTTGTTGTACTGTTCTATGGAAAGATGTTTGCTGGTATCGAGAAAGTGTAATTTGACAGCATTGTCAATAATACGGTTATCATCGACAAAATCAATTCTTTGTGGTCTGTCTGTTCCGAGCCACTGATTTAAGGCAAGATATTCTGTCTTGTTGGTAGAACTCATAAAGCAACACACTCCTTATTATTCAAAATTTTCAAGATAGTTCCATGTATAATTGAAACTGTCGTAAACGCTGAAATAAATCCGTTTGAAATCGAGGTCATTCCATGTACCGTTGGTGCGGTAATCGACAAATACCATACAGTGTGCCGGGAAAAATTCTTCGATTTGTTGTGTCAGGTAGTAGCGGATAGGAATGGTAAAATCATTTCCGTTGAAAACATTGATATACATTCTGTATTGGGAAGGCTTTTCAATAATTTCGGTATCAATCCCCAATGAAGATAAAAAATTCTGCATACCGTTGAGGGTAAAATCGTCAGCATTGATGGTAAAGCGTTTGCGGATAGTTGTGCGTCTCTGGTCGGTAGGCAGTTCATTACGGACAATTCCCCACAACTGTTCCCTCCACGAAAGACCGTAATCGGTTGCTGTATTGATGATGATTTCTTTGAGAAGATTATCCGCAATATCTGTTACCGTGTCCAGTGCAGAGGCATAGGTATGTAATTCTTTGTCGATGTGATTATCGGGTTCAATACGGTAAATACCAAGTTCCTGAAGTTTTTCGGTCATATTCTGCAACGCAGTTCTCACTTTACCAGCTCCTTAAAGTAAGATGTTGAAACACCATTTTTTCATTTTCGCCGACAGAAATACCTGTTGTAGACAATTCCAGTAATTCAAATTTTTTTACGCCCTCCGTATGGAAAAGCACATCGTTGATTTGTTCCACACGCAAAGACTGACCGACCTCATAATTTTCGGTAAGGGCTTTGAGTTGATTTTCCGCATTTTCCTGTACCTGTGCGATATCGTAGCCGTTTTCGAGTTGTACACGCATTTCAACGGACGCATTTTTAATATTTGCCAGAATGACAAATACATTGACATTGATTTCCCGTTGGGATTGTAAGAGGGTACGGACTTTTTCCAGCGTAAGATTATCATTGCGGGCATTTTTCCCCGAAATATATACCGCCACTGTACCTGCCCCAAATTTATAGGGTACTACATTGACACATTCCACACCCTCAACCGTTTTTGCCAGTGAAGAATAATATTCCCTGTTTGTGCCGTTGAGGATAAATTTCAGACTGTTGACAACTCTCTGACGGAGTGTTTCGTCATCTTCATCATCAGTACCGAACTTAAACGGCAGTGGATTGGTAACACTTAAATTTTCCAGTGACATCGTGACAATAACCGAAATTTTCCCTGCCACAACATTTCCGTCCGTACCGCCACTGACCGCTTCAGCACTGACATCAACATAAGACTGACCACTTTCAATAGCAGCGTGCTGTGTTGTTCTGAAACTGATGGGAGAAGCTCCGTTTGTAGAAACTATCGTTCCCTCAGGAATTTCAATCCTTACCGCAGAACTTTCCGTTACCGAAAATCGCACACTTCCTCTGGACTTCAATGCCGTTTTACGCTGCAATCCTCTCATCTGTGCATGGTAATCCAGATATATTCCCTGTGCATACTGTACGAAAGCCTGTTTTTTAATCCATTCCAGATAAACCTCCAGATTATAAATTTCCCCTGCCAGTACTCTCAGTTTAATTCCCGTATCGGACGCTTCATCACATTCATAACCGACACGGGAATAAAAATCATTTTTCATTGTTTCAAAAATTTCGTCATAAGTTCTCATATAACCACCTCAAATTCTGCGGTTTCGCCATATGCCTTGATGGTAACCGAAAGACAAATCTCATCATTCTCAACAGTCGGAATAACACTTACCACTTCCACCTGTCTGACAGGCAAAAGAGCCTCTCTGACCAGAAGCAACGCATTACCGTCAAGATATTCGTCCTGTGGAGAAAGCCTTTGAAGATTTCCGCCAAGTTTTCTGTTGTAACAGAAACTGCCCTGTTGTATTCCCAGCAGAATTTTACACCGCTGGATGGTTTCTTCCATACCACTGACAGCATAGATTTTTCCTGTTTCATTTTCGGCAAAATCACCGTTGATAAGAGCTGTGTCCATGAATTATACCTCTCTCCCATTGATAAGTACTCTGCCGTCATTTTTCAGAACGATACTTGCCCCGCCTGACGAATACAGCATAACTTCTCCGTTTTGCAACGGTACGGCAAAAGGTTTCTGTACAACACCCATACATAAAGCCGTATTGCCTACGGGAAACATAAAAGTATTTTCCCCTACCGGAACAGCCACCGCCATACCATACGGCACCAACATCTGTGCATTGACATACGGTACAGCACCGCTTGTATTGACTTTGCCATTCTGACTGAACGATACTCTGCCAAGTCCGATGTTATTCATATTTTCCATCATGTTTCACACTCCTTTACAGCTGATTTTCAGAATACTGCTGACCTTACCCTTTTCAAAACAGTAGTCAGCCTGTATGATTTCGGCATTGTCAAAAATTTCTCCCTGATAATGTACGACTGCCTTTCCATGCAGAGCGTTGAACACAAAACAGGAACAATATACCGTAATCATGATTGCCTGTTGATTACTGTCCTGAATGAGTTTTTCCGCATCAAAAATACACCTGCCACCTGACGGTGTAGCATCAAGATATTTTACAGACGAAATTTTCTGTTTTTCGGCATAAGGATTTTTTATTGCCAATGTATAATCATTTTCCGCCAGCGAACTCTTGACATTCACCTGAGAAATAACCGCTTTTCTGTCATATTCCAGACAGAGTGCCGTATAAGAATAAGTATTTACCGATAAATCCGTAAATGTATCTGTAAAGACATAAGTTGTGGTGTTGCTG
>CACYDZ010000318.1 GCA_902773265.1 uncultured Ruminococcus sp. | reverse complement strand
ACTTATAGAAATTAACCCCTCTGTCAGCTACGCTGACATCTCCCCTTTCAGGGGAGACTTTATCAAAGCTATACGAGAACATTGTTCTGACCATTCAACAATAAACTGTGATAATTTGCCTCCCCTGAAAAGGGAGGTGTCCGACAGGACGGAGGGGTTTAACAAATGGTTTGTACAGCTTATTATATTTTAAATTAGTGTATATGGGGCAAAGCCCTTTAATCGGCTGAAAAATCCAAACAAAATCTGCATATGCAGATTTTGTCAATCACCACCTGGTTTTCAACAGCTCAGATAAAAACTGCTTTACGCAAAAAAAAACATATACTCCCTTATTCCTACTTTTATTATATAAAAAAATCTTTTTTTTTCAATCCTTATGATAAAAAATCTCTGTGTTGCTGTAACAAAATATTTCTCTATTACAATAGAGATTTTTTAGATATATTTAACAAAATTAAGTTGACCCTCTCTTTTTTATCCGCAACTTTGTTGCTATTTTCTGTTTAAAAGTGTATAATTAATTCAGATATTTATAAATTTTTATAGTTAAATAAGTTCTGGAGGTTGTTTGTCATGAAAGTGAAAAATATTACTGCCATTTTATTAAGTATTGTTATGCTTTTGTCATGTGTGATGACGACAAGTGCTGTCAATGATTTCAACGGTCTTTTGTACAGTGAGGACGATAATCCGTCTGTATTGAAAATTACAGGTCTGTCCGCCGAACTTTCTGATATGACCGTTCTTGCTGTTCCCTCATCTATTCGTGGCAAAGCAGTCGTTAAAATAGACCGCAGTGCCTTTTCCCGAAAGGCAAATGTGCAGGGATTTGCCTTTTCCAACAACTTGCTGACTATCTCTGATAATGCAATGTTCGCTATGCCTGACTTGTTGGAAATTACTTTGCCTAAAAATATCAGCTCTGTCGGGAGAAGTGCTTTCGCTTCCTGTACCGCTCTTAAAAATGTGACTTTCTATACTGAAAACCTTTCCGTTATCAGAAAATATACCTTCTTCAACTGTCCCGCTCTGGAAAGCGTCGTTTTGTCCAAATCCGTCTTTCAGCTTGAAGAAAGATGTTTCGCTAACTGTCCCGGTCTGCAAAAAATTTATATTCCTGCCTCTGTAAGCAATATCGACAATACTGTTTTTGAAAATTCGGAGAATGTCACGATTTACGGTGTAGAAAACTCTATGGCTTACCTGTACGCTCAGGGAAAAAATATTCCTTTTGTCTGTATCGACCAACTCGACTATACGCAAATGGATAATTTATTGGCTGACATCAAAATCATGACTTTTGACGGCTCTGCTAACTTTTATACTGCCGATACTTTCGGTAATTTAATGACAACTTATGAAATTGCACAGAATGTCCGTAACAATATCTTATCTTCACAAACCGATATTGACAACATCACTGCTCAACTGCAGAACAGCCGTCAGTCCCTTGTTCTTGACAACATCGCTGACTTGCAACAGACGATAACCATTGCTGAAAATTATGAAAACTGTTTATATCAGTACACTGTACCGACAGCCGAAAATTTTCAGAACGCTTTAAACAATGCCCGTAATACACTTTATTCGGATAACAAAACTTACTATCAGGTTCAAAATACTATTGATAGACTTAATACCTGTATCAATGCTTTGGAAACTGTCATGAAAGGTGATGTCAACGGCGACCGCCATATCAGATTACAGGACGCTGTACTGATACAAAGATATCTGCTTGGCATGACTTCATTCGATAACAGAATGTTCTATTGTGCCGACTTCAACAATGACGGTACTGTCACACTTTCCGATATTATCCTCATTCAGCATTATATTATTCAGAACTGATAAATGCCCTCAGCAATTTTATCCGGTAAGAAATCTATCCTTCAATTTTAGATACAGGACAGATTTCTTATTTTTTATCGCTATCCACATTTTGTTCGGAATGACAAGTGTTCGTGCAATTTTTAAAATTCTTTCGAAATTTTTAATTTTTTCTATAAGAATACCTCTTTCCTTGCTTTTCGTTCCACTGCCAATATATCTCGTTTTAGCATACAAAAGTTTACTCAATCAAGGAAATACATCCAGTTCTTCGGATTTTCGAGAAATGAAATATCATATGACGCTTTGCGTTTCTCCGTCTTTGGT
>CACYDZ010000317.1 GCA_902773265.1 uncultured Ruminococcus sp. | reverse complement strand
TTTTGTCGAACTTTTTTCAAAAAGTTCGTGGGGTTCAGGGGCAACGCCCCTGATGGGATTTTTAAGGGCAAAGCCCTTAAACTCCCCATAAAAATCCAAAATTTGCGTAAGCAAATTTTGACAGTCGCAAAAGGAGGAGATAGCTATGGAAAATTTTATCAGACCGCCTATGGAGATACGCTATGCCAAAGAATTACAGGCGTTGAAAGAAACGGATACCGCCCGAAAACCTGAAAATTGGTATTTATCCCCGAAAGCTGTAAGAACTTTTATTCTGGGAACGAAGAAACCCATTGATTTTCACGGAGAAAAAATAGAGATTAAAAAGAAATTTTTCGGTAATGATGCTTTAGTAGAGAGATGTATAATCACACTGACAGGAAGTCGGGGACTGATGCTGGTTGGTGAACCCGGAACGGCAAAGACAATGCTTTCGGAACTTTTGTCAGCGGCAATCAGCGGAACAAGTACGAACACCGTTCAGGGAACAGCAGGTACAACAGAAGATATGATTAAATACAGCTGGAACTATGCGTTATTGTTGGCAAAAGGGCCTGTGAAAGAAGCATTAGTACCGTCACCGCTTTATGTAGGCATGACAAAGGGCATTATTACCCGCTTTGAAGAAATTACCCGTACACCTGCCGAAATTCAGGACAGTTTAATCTCCGTGATGAGTGATAAAGTCCTCAACATTCCCGAACTGGAAAATGACGGTCTTGTGTTTGCCAAATCAGGGTTCAATATTATTGCAACGGCAAATATACGGGATAAAGGTGTCA
Organism: uncultured Ruminococcus sp.; assembly: GCA_902773265.1. Classification (GTDB taxonomy): domain Bacteria; phylum Bacillota; class Clostridia; order Oscillospirales; family Acutalibacteraceae; genus CAG-964. The sequence goes on along the minus strand of CACYDZ010000317.1, from coordinate 1,878 downwards.
ATGAGATGTCCAGTGCATTGAAGAGGCGTTTTAATTTTGAAACGGTCAGTCCTGTAAAAGATGTCCGTCTGGAGAAACAGATTATTCTCAATGAAGTAGAGCAGAATGCCCTGTCGGATAAGATAGAGATGCCGATAGATACCGATGTTGCCGAACTGTTAGCCGTAACCTATCATGAACTCAGAGAGGGGATTTCCGATACAGGAATAAAGATAGACAAGCCCTCAGCGGTGATGAGTACAGCAGAGGCGGTATCCGTATTTTATCAGACGATTTCCAACGCATGGTATTACGAAGAAAAAACCTTAAATCTGGCAGACCTGACACAAAATCTTGTCAATGCGGTATGTAAAGATACTAAAGATGATTTGGAAAAGCTGAAAGGCTATTTCAACACGGTTGTCAAAGCCAAAGCCGAAAAGGTGGGGGGAATATGGAAAGATTTTTATGTGGCGAGAAAATATCTGAAATAATTCCTTTTGACTATTCTTCCCCCGTTTTGTTTTTCCCTATAAGACATCATAGCCCTGCGTGTTCGTATCATCTTTTACAGGCAATACAGCATTATCAACCTGATTGTATTCTTGTTGAAGGTCCTGAAAATGCCGAAAAATTCATTTCTGTTCTGACTGACGAAAATACCGTTTTACCTGTTGCGTTCTACTATTTCTACAAAGACAGCGGAAAATATATCTCACAAGATGCAGAAGATTATAAATGTTATTATCCTTTTCTGTCAGCTTCGCCCGAATATAATGCGTTGTGTTTTGCTGTCAGGAATAACATAGACTGTCGGTTTATTGATTTGCCCTATGGGGAAATTCTCATTCACACTGCCGAAAACAAAGGTCTGCGTAAAATATCCGAACAGCAAAATTACAATGATGACCGTTATTTATCCGAAAACCGTTTTTTTCAGTCTTTATGTGAAAAAACAGGTATGCGGTCTTTTGAAGAATTCTGGGAAAACTTTTTTGAGATAGACGCTCTGTCTGAAGACACAAAGAGTTTTGTAGAAAAGATGTATACTTACTGTTATCTTACCCGACAGAATACCTCTGACGCTGAAAGAGAAAGTGACGGCTGTCATATCAGGGAGAAATTCATGGCAGAGAATATCCGCAAGGCGATGGAAACCCATAAGAGGGTGCTGGTTGTGACAGGGGGATTTCACAGCTACGGATTATATCAGTTGCTTCATTCCGTCAAAAAGCCGAAGAAAATCAGATTACATAAATTTGATGAAAAGACACAGAATGTCTATGCCATAGCCTATTCTTTTGAAGCAGCTGATGCACTCAACGGTTATGCGTCAGGTATGCAAAATCCATATTTCTATGACTGCGTATGGAAAAACATCAGAATAAATACCGCCAATCAGGAAAAGATGGAGAGTGCCTATAAAGATACGGTTCTGGAATTACTGTTACAGTGTGCAAAGCAATCCGCCAAAGAAAGTCTGCTGATTACAATGGCAGACATATCTTCAGCGGTGACAATGTATGAGGGACTTGCCTTATTACGCAATAAAAAAGTGGCAGGACTTTATGAATTGTATGACAGTGTACAAAGTTGTTTTATCAAAGGGGAGGTCAATGCCTCCAGTGACATACCGCTGAAAATTTTACGCAGACTGGCAACAGGAGATAAAATCGGGAAATTATGTGAAACTGCCGAAAAAATTCCTTTGATTACCGACTTTGAAAATACTGCCAGAAAATTAAGACTGAAAATTGAAAGTGTTACCGAACAGGAAATCGAACTGGATATTTTTTCCAAGAAAGTCCATATGGAAACAAGTCGTTTTTTTTACCGTATGAATTTTCTGGAAACAGGGTTTGCGGTAAGGAAAAAGGGAGCGGATATTCTCAATAATTC
>CACYDZ010000316.1 GCA_902773265.1 uncultured Ruminococcus sp. | reverse complement strand
CGGGTCTTTACATGAAAATTTGGAGCTTGTGAACTTAGCAAAAAAAAGAGGATATTTCACGATTGTTTGTGATGGATATAAAGACGGTCCTGCAAAACAGATTGCAGATAAATCGTATGATATTGATGTCAGAGATGTTGATAATTTTGTACAGATGTGTATTGATGAAAAAGCTGATGGTATCATTGGTTCATTTTCAGATTTAATTTTTGAGCAAATAACTAAGATAGCAGATAAAGCACATCTAAAATGGTATGCAACACCACAAATGCTGAAATATTATCGGAACAAAGATGAACAAAAAAAATTATTAAAACAACTTGGAATAAGTGTTCCAAAACACAAAATAATTTCAAATAATTTTTCTGAAATAATTGAAGATTTTTCTTTTCCTGTTGTTGTAAAACCATTGGAAGGATGGGGTTCAAGAGAAATATCTGTTATTGAGAACTCTACAGAGGTAAATAGAATATTTTCAAAATATCAGGATAGTCATTTGTTTTCAGCATATGAGATTGAAGAATATATCTGTGCTCCAGAATTTAATCTAACTGCATGGGTTGTCGATAGTGATGTATATATCATCGGAATTGCTGATAGAGAAAAAAGTATCCGGAATTTTGGTCAGATTCCTTTTGTAAATCGAATAATTTATCCTTCTAGAAAAATAGATGTCGTCATACAACAGGCAACTCTCATACTAAAAAAATTTATAGCACACACATATCAACGCAGTGGACCAATTTCAATGCAATTTTTCTATCACAATGGGAATATCGTAGTTTGTGAAATTGCAGGTCGTATTTTTGGATATGAGCATGAATTGATAACATATGGTAGTGGTTTGTCTATTGAAAAGTTACTTCTCGATTATGTTTATGAAGAAGATGTTTCTATAGAAAATTATCTGAAGAAGTATAGTCCAGTGTACAAAAAAATATGTGCAGGATTTTATTTTTTCGGTATATCGAATGAAATTGTTGCTGACCAATCTGCATTGGTACGGATAAAAGACGCTCCCTATGTAACTGATTCTGAATTGTTTTATTCAGAGGGAGATACTGTTGATAATAAGAGTAAACCGTATTTTGCAAGATTTGATATTATAACAGATACTTATGAAAATTTAGAAAAAATTTACTTGGATATAGTCAGTCGAGCGTCTGTACTCTCAACAGATGGAAAAGAAATTTTGATAAAGAAAAAATTGGAGAAATTTAATTAATATGGATTTTAATTTAGATTTAAAATTAGAAAAATTCATATCGGAATCAACATTAGAACAATTTCCAGATGCTATAAAAAATAGAGTAAAAATGTGTTTAATTGATTTGTTGTGTGTGTTAATTCTAGGAACACAAAGTAAACAGTATAAAGTTGGAATATCGATTGCACAACAAATGGGGTTCTTAGGGAATATTTCTGTATTTGGAACAGATGATACATACAATTTATTGGGGGCATTAATTATTATAATGAGGTTATCAAATGAAAAAATTGTTAAGTTTTGCCATTCCGTGTTATAACAGTTCAAAGACAATCGGATTCGTTCTTGATGAAATTGATGATACATTAAAAAATTCCGAAAAATATGATTATGAAGTTATCGCTGTAGTGGACGGTTCTCCAGATAATGTATATGATGTTCTTTATCAAATTAGCCAGAACAATAAAAGGATTAAGTTAATTAATTTAGCAAAGAATTTCGGTCAGGCCAGTGCCAGAATGGCAACACTTACTTATTGTCATGGAGATTATGTCATCTGTATTGATGATGATGGGCAGTGTCCTGTAAACGAAGTTTTACGGCTTATAGAACCTTTAGAACAGGGATATGATATTTCTATAGCGGATTATCCTGTGAAAAAGCAAAGTCTTTTTAAAAATATCGGCAGTCATTTTGCAAAATGGACAACACGCATTATGTTGGATGTTCCTAAAGATTACCGTTCTTCTAATTTCTACGCAATGAGAAGGTTTGTTTGTCAACAACTTGTGCAATATACAAATCCATATCCTTATATTGATGGCTTGATTTCTCAAACAACACGAAACATTGCTTATGTACCTATGGAAGAAAGGGAGAGAATCAGTGGAACAACAGGGTATAATCTGAAAAAGCTGATTTCTTTATGGCTCAACGGTTTTACTTCCTTTTCTGTAAAACCATTGAGAATTTCATCACTGATTGGTGTTATTTGTGCTATCATTGGATTTGTGTTCGGCATTGTTACCGTTATCAGAAAAATTATTATTCCTGATATTGCTATCGGCTGGAGTTCTACAATAGCCATTATGCTATTCATCGGAGGATTAATCATGCTTATGTTAGGTATGATAGGCGAATATATTGGTAGAATTTATATTAGTATTAATGATGCTCCGCAGTATGTTATCAGAGAAACAGTTAATTTGGATTGCACTGAGAAAGATGAATTTAAGTAGATTTATTTATCACTCTCATTAATTTAAAAATGTCATTCTGAACAAGGTGAGGAATCTTTTGAGGTTTTTTTTGTTAAGTTGATAATAGGGAGAGTGGATATTCCCTTGTGGGATTTTTAAGGGCAAAGCCCTTAAACGATAAATACATAACATAAGAGGTTGACATTTATGAAAAATTTAAGAATTACAGTAAACGGCACAAGTTACGATGTTCAGGTGGAAGAACTGGCAGAGGGTACAACTCCCGTAACGACAGTTCCCGCACCTAAAAAAGCACCTGCCAAAACTGTCGCTCCCACTCCCGCAAAAGCCGGTTCAGGCGAACCTGTAAAAGCACCTATGCCGGGTGTTATTCTGGATATCAAAGTTTCTGCCGGACAGAGTGTCAAGAAAGGTGACTGCGTATTCATTCTTGAGGCAATGAAAATGGAAAACGAAATCTTTGCTCCTGTTGACGGCACTGTTGAAAGCGTTACCGTATCTAAAGGACAGAATGTCAATTCAGGCGAAGTCCTTATGACTATCAACTGATAAAGTCTAACCCGAAAGGAACATACTG
>CACYDZ010000315.1 GCA_902773265.1 uncultured Ruminococcus sp. | reverse complement strand
AGAAAAGGCTTCGGAAATCGCTTTCCGAAGCCAAAAATGGATGGCAGGGGCAGAAGGACTTGAACCCTCGGCACGCGGTTTTGGAGACCGCTGCTCTACCAACTGAGCTATACCCCTAAGTATTCTGTTTCTGCGAGTTTAACCTCGCTCACTTGCAGGGAGTATGATAACACAGATACGCAGTTTTGTCAAGTGATTTTGACAAGAAAAACAGGGTTTTTGAACGAGTAAACAAATTATGAACAAAGTTAAGGAAACACTGATTTAATCTCACAGAAAAAGTCGTTACCAAATTTCTGCGTTGATAACGACTTTTTTATTTTGAGATTTATTTTCTTTTTTCAATGTCGATATATTCCCGTTCTTTGACAAGGCTCATATAAGCAGGGCGGATAATCTTATCTACATTAATCAGTTCTTCCAAACGATGAGCAGACCAGCCAACGATACGGGCAATCGCAAAAATAGGTGTGTACAACTCCAGCGGAATACCAAGCATACTGTAAACAAATCCACTGTAGAAATCCACATTGGCACTGACCCCTTTATACATTCTGCGTTTATTGGCAATCAGTTTGGGAGCCATTTCTTCTATCATAGAGAAAAGTTTGAAATCCTTATCCATATTCTTTTCTTCAGCCAGTCCTCTGACAAACTTCTTGAACACCTGAGCTCTGGGGTCAGATACAGAATAAATCGCATGACCCATACCATAAATCAGTCCTTTGCCGTCAAAGGCTTTACCGTCCAGAATTTTTTCCAGATAGGCTTTTACTTTATCCGCATCAGTAATATCATCAACATTAGCTTTGAGGTCATTCATCATCTCAACGACTTTCAGATTAGCTCCACCATGTTTAGGACCTTTCAAAGACGACAATGCTGCTGCAATAACCGAATAGGTATCAGACCCTGCCGATGAAACCACATGAGTAGTAAAAGTAGAATTGTTACCACCACCGTGTTCCATATGGAGAATGAGTGCTGCATCAAGCACTCTTGCTTCTAAATCTGTATACTGCATATCAGCTCTCAACATTCTGAGAATATTTTCTGCTGTAGAAAGTTCAGGGTCAGGACGGTGAATAAACAGACTGTTATTACACTCATAATGATTATATGCCTGATAACCATATACTGCCAACATAGGAAAAACGGCTATCAGCTGAATACACTGCCGCAATACATTCTCTATCGAAATATCTGCCGCTTTATCATCATAAGCTGCCAAAGTCAGTACACTTTTGGTGATAGAACTCATGATATCTTTTGTGGGAGCTTTCATGATAACATCTCTGGTAAAACTGGTAGGCAATACCATATTTTCGCCAAGTCGTTTCTTAAAGGTATCATATTCCTCTTTGGTAGGCAATTCTCCGAACAATATAAGATACATTGCTTCTTCAAAACCGAAATGTTCCGCCTTGTTGGAATTTTTAACAAGGTCTTTAATAGAATACCCTCTGAAAAGTAATTGTCCTGCACAGGGTATTCTTTTGCCGTTTACTTCTTTTGAAGCAATAACGCTGGAAATATTGGTCAGCCCTGCCAATACACCCACACCGTTTTTATCTCTCAGACCTTTCTGAACATCATATTTTGAAAACAGTTCAGAATCTATTGTACTGGTTTCACGGCATTTTTCTGCCAGCTCTTTTATGTATAAATCTTCCACTTCCCTGTTCCTCCATAAATTACTTGATTTTCCGCTGTTAATAATACCATTTTTTTATACCTATTGTCAATTTTCTTAACCGAAATTCATGTATTGTTAATAATTTTTATTTGTTTAATGTCAACTCTACATAAAAGTACTGACCGGGCAACCCTTTTTGGGGCTACCCGGTCTTTTTCTCAAAGATTATTCAGACATCTTTTTTCTTCACCACATATCAAAATATCTTGCATACCTTCGGGTAAGCACATGATACTGTGATTCATGCCATTCACTCTGACATAAGTCCGCCGCATAAAAGAAAAGTACTCTATGAGCAACAGCACTTCTGTTCTGGTCAAAAATATATTCTACGGCAGCCTGAGCTTTTGCACTGTACTCCTCTCTGAAACCGTCATAACGACATTCCTTCTGTACTTCTTTTATAGAATTGTACCCGAGAAATACCATAGAATCTTTAAGACATTGTGCTACAACACAACAATCTTCGAAATCTTCCCCACCTGCTTCTCCCATGACAATTTGACAGGCAAGTTTTTTATCTTCTTCACATAACACCACTTGTCCTGTTGCATAACTGTAATCAGGATTGTCTATTGCTATCAGGTATCCTCTGTCATACTGTTCATTATACTTATCCTGTAATTCCTGTGACCATTCCGTTGGTGGGTCTGTAGTAATGACAAATCCACTGTTACCGTTTTCTTCAATGGTATGCCCTTTATCAGAAACAGTTGCTTGATTATCAGGTGTCGTCGGCGGTTCGGTAGGAACTTGTTTTGGTATCTTTACAGACTTTTTCGGTGATTTGTCGGTAGTATTTACGGTTGGTTTTTCAGTGGATTTTTGTGTAACATTTACCGTTGTCTTTTCGGTAGATTTCTGTGTAGTCTTCGCAGTTGTTTTTTCAGTGGATTTTTGCGTGGCATTTACGGTTGGTTTTTCGGCAGATTTCTGTGAAACCTTTACCGTTGATTTTTCAGTGGATTTTTGTATAGCATTTACCGTTGGTTTTTCAGTGGATTTTTGTGTAACATTTACCGTTGTTTTTTCGGCAGATTTCTGTGTAACATTTACCGTTGTCTTTTCGGCAGATTTTTGTACAGGTTTGACTGCACTTTTTTCTGTGGGTACAAGCCTTTGATTTGTTTTATCAGATATTGTTTCATAGTGGTTATCGACAGAAATCCTGTTACTGTCCATTCTTTGTTGAATATAAGTACTTTCGACAGCAGTAATCATAACAAATGCACCAACAACCACCATAATGACTTTTCCATATTCAGACATTTTTTTCAACAAATACCCTTCCCTTTTCTGGACAAAAATTTAAATTCTTATAGAAATATTATACAACATTTTAATAATTATTGCAAATTGATGACAAAAAATTAGAAATTTAACTAATAAATATTCCTGTTATTTTGAATTACTGTTTTATTTTATACAATATCAGTGTATTATCCCGATAAGAAAGCTCAATTTTATCACCGTAAAGACAATAGGAAAAACGAAAACAGTGATACAAGGAATCATCATAAATTTCAAAATCCTGATTATGTATGATTGAAAAACCCTGAATCCTTTTTTCTGCACGATAAGATTTTAAAGAAAGTGTTGCATAGTTTCCGTCAAAACAAAGTGTAATTTGTTTACCATATTCATCTTTTCCCTGCCAGGAAAAAGACTTTAGTTCATCACTTTCTCTGACAATCTGTCTTTGTGTGCAACCGCACAGCATACAAATGATAACCATTATTCCTAGAAAAACAAAGAAATGTTTATACCGTTTCATCAAAAAATTTCTCCTCAACACAGTACTATATCAGTGTATTTGTTTGTTTACAAAAATATTACAATTAGATATATTTTAATTGACTTTACTAAAAATTAGATTTATGATATAATGAATTGTATATTGATTAAAAGCGAATGAAGTCATTTTTACAAAAAGGGATAGATTATCTCACAGACTGGTGAACGGAGGATATTTTATGGCTAAAAACGAATTTTTTATGTACAAAAACAGACCACTGGTACGATGTGGTGATATGCTTTATTATGGAAATATGACTGACCCGTATGTGGTGAGAATACGAATCAAAACGAAGAAAAAAGTTAATGATATGGAAATTGCAGATAAAGTTTCCATTCAGTTAATGAGTACAGCTCAGGATATCAGTCCAAAAAAACAAATCATAAAGTCCAGTGAAAGAAACGGTCTTTATAGTGCTATGGACTTTGCTGAAGTCTGGTTAAGGCGGGCCCTGAAAAAATAATCAAATACGTTACAGAGAAACAGACTTGTCTGTTTCTCTGTAACGTATTTTACTTGTCGGGAACTTCTCGTTCCCGAACTTTTAATAGAAAGGAGACTACCACCCTTAAAAATAAATGGCTACAAACGATTTTCCTCACCGAAAGAGGCTTATGCCTTTCACTTTTTTAAAAAGCGGACAAAAACTTTCAGACTTTTTCAGGGTTCAGATTGCTTATGTTTTTTCCGGTAAAGACGATAGATTTTATCCTTTCTGTCTTCATCATAGAAAACTTTCTTTTCAGCGACTTTTTCGTATTTAATATCATTTATTTCAGTATCTATCGCAACAATAAATTCGCCTCTGCCTTTCCGAATATACTGCATCTGTCCGTGATAAACCTCCTGATAAGCAGAGTTCAGCTTGCAGAAATAACGACAGTTCGGCACAATGTCACATACAGTATAAAAACCGCTGTCCAGAAATCCTACATTAAGTAATGTAGGATTTTTCTCTTTTTCGATAATTTTCTTGAACTGATATTGTACCAGTTCGTCCTGTTTAGTGTGCATAAAATCAGTATTATAAGAAAGCAGATAGGCACTGCTGAAACTGACAATTACAGTTAAAAGGGAAACAAGAACAGTATAAACAGTTTTTTTCGGAGAAAGTTTCGGCAAAGAAAATCTCAGATACAAAAACCTTATAAAAAGATAAAGAGCAATAAAGCCGAATACCGTAAATATGGAAAGCGGTACAGAATAATAGACAAAACCATTTCCACCGCCAAAAATGAAAATAATCATGCTTAAAAAGATGATGTACATACTGATTTTCTGTTTTTTGCCTTTGACAAACAACATTCCAAAAAATCCTATACAAAGTATACCTGTAAAGCGTTTGTAGTTGTCAGTTAAAGACACTCTGGTAAAAGCATAGATATGATTGAAAATAACACGGAATTTTTCAGCAAAAGAAAGGCTTTCACCTGTATTAGAGTAGGAAACGATGTTTTTGTAAAAATACACTTCCCACAGATAAGCCAGCGAATGATGATACGCAAAGTAGATAACAACAGGTACCGTAACAATAGCCACACCGAGTATGATATAGAGAAAAGTTTTGCCAATAGATTTCCATTGTTTTTCTTTTATCAGCCATAACATAGGAACGATTATCCAGCCGATAAAAAATCCCAGCATCGTATATTTTATCCACAAAACACACGCCGACACGATACCCACATAAAACAGTTGTTGATTATCCAGCCATTTACTTGTTTTAAAGGCTTTTGTCGAAAGATATAACACATAAGCAAGCAATGGCAGACAAAGTTCTTCTGCACTATCCCCCTTACAGAATGCCCTTGATGAATAAATCAGAACAGAACATAACGAAGCGGCAAATACAGAAAAATGAATGTCAGTATATAATGTCAGAATTTTTATATTGATAAACAGAAAAGCGGTTCCTGCCACCACCTCAAGGAAAAATACCCCGATAAAAGTAGTATGCGATACAAAGTATGCCAACATATGCAAAAGATATAACAGAATACCTTTCTGTTCAAAAATATCCCGATAGACAATCTGTCCGTTACCTATTGCTTTTCCCACCGTGAAAAAACACTGTGCATCTACCCAGTCGTTCATAGGATACAGAAATGATGAGCGTGTACAAATCATCAGTATTAAGAATGAACTCACTGCCGAAAACAGAAGCAAAAAAACATTGTTTTGTTTATCAGTTTTT
>CACYDZ010000314.1 GCA_902773265.1 uncultured Ruminococcus sp. | reverse complement strand
GAAGAAAGAAGTCTAAGATAATTATATGGCACTTTAGCTGCTTGGCGTACAGCTTAATTACTAGCCTCATCTTTCTACAAGTAGATTATAATATACCAATAACAACAAAATAACATCAAAAAAATGATGTCAGAAAAAAAGTTTAAAAAGTAACAAAATTGTCATTTCAGATTATTATAAAGAGGGGTGTATTTTATGCGACGGAGATATGATAAAAAACATCATTTTCATTTTCCAAAAATTCTGTTAAGTATTCTGTGCATATTGTTTTACATCATATACATATTCTTTGAACGGCAAATTTCAGATGGTATCAATAATATTGTCATGCTCAAAGCCGAAGAACTCTGTACCAATGCAGTCAATACAGCGGTCATTGATACACTGTGCGAGGATAATTACCAATACGGCGACTTTGCCGAAATCAATAACAATGGAAAAACAGTTACCAATATCAGTATTAATTCCGTCAACAGTAACAAATTCAAAGCCAAAGTTTCGTTAAAATCACAGGAGAACATCAAAGCTATGTCAGGTATGAGTATCAATTACAACATAGGCGATTTTTTATATTCGCAACTGTTTGGTGCAAGAGGATTTGATGTAACAGTAAGATTGTCATTTTCGGCAAGCGTGACAACAGATATCGAAAGTACTTTTACAGAATGTGGTATTAATCAGACAAAACATGATTTGCATATCAAAGTATACGCAAAAGTGTACATCACTTCAGACAAAGATTTTGAAACTTATAAAACAGTAATTACGACTGTTCCTATTGCTGAAAATATTATTATCGGAGAGATACCATCGTTTTACCGTGAAACTTCTCAATAGCGAATGATGTGATTTTTTCACCTGAGTGGTTGGGATTATTTAAAAAATAAGTAAGCAATAATGATGGAGAAACAACTTATAGCTATGACAATGAAAAGTTTTGTCCACTTTTTCAAAAGTGGTGGGGTCAAGGGGTGAAACCCCTTGTAGGATTTTAAAGGGCAAAGCCCTTTAATCGGCTAAAAACGCAAAACAAAATTTGCGAATGCAAATTTTTACAATCATTCCTTAACTTTCAATCGCTCAGGCAGAAATTTTTTGTCTACACATCAAATTCTTCTAACTGCATCTGAAGATGTTCCCATTCTTCATAGACCTTTTCTTTATTCTGCTGACATTCCTGTAACTGTGTGGTGAGTGACATCAGCTTTTCAAAATCATTGACAATTTCAGGATTTTCCAAAGCCTTCTGCAAATCTTCTTCAAGAATATCCAGTCTTTCCGTTTCTTCCTCACATCTGCGGATTCTGGTTTTGATTTTGCGGATATTCGACTGTTGTTCTTTGCGTAACTGATAATCATTGTTTTTTGGTCTGGCATTTTCAGATTTTGAAGATACCGTTTCGGCAGTATTTCTTTGTGATGATTTTTCTAAATAATACTGATAATCCCCGACATATTCAGTAATACCGTTTTTGTCAAGATACAAAATTCTGTCGGCAAGTTTATTGATAAAATAACGGTCATGGGAAATAATCAGCAAAGTACCGTCATAATTCTGCAAGGTATTTTCCAGTTCTTCTCTTGAAAGCGTATCAAGATGATTAGTCGGTTCGTCCAGCAACAGAAAATTATCTCCCTCAAGCATAAGTTTAAGCAGGGCAATTCTTGCCCTTTCGCCACCGCTCAGACTGGATAACGGTTTAAAAACATCGTCCCCTTTGAACAGAAATGACCCTAAAGCCGTTCTGATTTCGGTCTGTGTCATAAACGGGAACATATTCCACACTTCATCAAGAGCATTGTTTTCTAAATTAAGATTTTCCTGCACCTGGTCAAAATATCCCGTATCGACATTGACACCATATTCTATACGGCCACTATCGGCACGGATTTTATTCAGCAGAATTTTGAAAAGCGTAGTTTTTCCGCAGCCGTTCATACCTAAGACGAAAACTCTTTCATTTCGTTTTATATTGAAACTGACATCAGAAAATAATCTTTTTTCACCGAAACGCTTAGAAAGATTAGTGACAGTAAGCACATCGTTACCGCTGATTTTTTTCGGTTCAAAGCGGAATTTAATATTTTCAAGAGAACGGTCATCAGGTTCAACAAGCTGTGCTTTCAGACGGTCAGCCTGTTTCTGTTTACTTTCGGCAGTAATGAAATTATGAGCCTGTCCCCAACGCCTTTGCTGTTCGACAATTCCCTCAATACGCCTGATTTCTTTCAAATCGTTTTCATATTTTCTCCGCATATCTTCAAGAATTTTCTGTTTTTTCTCCTTAAAGACGGTATAGTTACCTTTATAGGTCATAATTTTCTGATGTTCAAGTTCAATAGTCTTGTTGGTAACAGCGTCAAGAAAATAACGGTCATGAGAAACAATGATAACCGCACCGTTAAATTCTTTGATGAAGTTTTCCAGCCACTCCACAGACTGTATATCCAGATGGTTGGTCGGTTCGTCCAGCAAAAGAAAATTCGCACCGCACAACAATAACTTGGCAAGACATAATTTGGAACGCTGTCCGCCACTCAATTTACCTGTTTCCATAGTAAATTCTTTTTCGGTAAAGCCAAGTCCAAGCAATGTGGAACGGGTACGGCTTTTATAAGTCAGACCACCGTTATTTTCAAAGTTTTCCTGTAATTTCAGGTGCTTTTTGATGAGGATATCTCTTTCTTTTTCGTTGGTTTCTAATTCGATAAGTACAGGGAGTTCTTCCAGTTCTTTTTCCTGTTGCATAAGATTATCAAATACGGATAACAATTCATCATAAATATTGCGGTCGGGTGTACTACAAGAATGTTGTTCAAGATAACCGACAACGGTATTTTTTGCAAAGGAAACTTCACCTTCTGACGGTTCAAGCTGTCCGCTGAGAATTTTGAATATGGTCGTTTTTCCTGTACCGTTTGCCCCGATAAACCCGACTTTATCTTTACTTTCAATCTCGAAAGAAACATCATAAAATAATGTTCTTTCGACAAAAGTCATTTTCAGATTTCTTACACTCAACACCGACACGGTATATTTCACCTCTTTTGATTTGATTATGACAAAATTTGCTTACGCAAATTTTGGATTTATTTTTTATTCATTAAAGGGCTGCCGCCCTTTAAAATCCTGCTAAGGGGCTGCCGCCCCTTAACCCTGCCAACTTTTTGAAAAAAGTTGACAAAAACT
>CACYDZ010000313.1 GCA_902773265.1 uncultured Ruminococcus sp. | reverse complement strand
TGCTAAGGGGCTTTGCCCCTTAACCCCACCACTTTTGAAAAAGTGGACAAAACTTTTAATTGTCACCGCCAACACTTAGCAAAACTACAAACGATTTTCACTTCACGAAAAAGCAGTCAGAATTTTTTTCTATAAGATTATACCGCATAATACAGAATTTGTCAATATCCTATAATAATTATAGAATTTATTTTCGCTGTGAAACTGTTGTATTTTCAAAAATTCTATGGTAAAATATAACTGTATATAATCATAATAATGAGGGTTTCTATGAACAACCATCAGAAAAAAAGTATCTTCACCAGACAACCATTTGTCAGTCTGTTGGCAACACTCACCGCTTTGACATGGGCTTTTGCTTTTCCGCTGATAAAAATCGGCTTTTCGGCTTTTTCAGTATCTTCTACGGATACCGCTGCAAAAACTTTATTTGCCGGCATACGGTTCTTTCTCGCCGGTATTTTCACGCTCATCATTGCCAGAGTTTCTTCTCAAAAATTCTCTCTGCCAATAAGAAAACATCTTCCTTTACTGATACTCTTCTCTTTGGTGAATACAAGTCTGCACTACTTCTTCTTTTATATCGGACTTTCTCATCTTTCAGGTTCTCGCTCTGCTATTATTGATTCTTCGGGTACTTTTTTCCTGATTATCCTTGCCTGTATTGTCTTTAAAAATGAGAACATGACTTTCAAAAAAATACTCGGCTGTATTCTGGGGTTTTCGGGTATTCTTGTCATTAATATAAATTTCCAAAATACAATGCCTGATGAGGCTTTTCGGCTTTCGGGCGACGGTATGCTGTTGCTGAGTGCATTGTGTTCGGCATTCGGCGGTATTCTGACAAGAATTGTCACTGAAAAAATATCACCGCTTTTTGCAACCGGTTTCAGTTTAGGCTTTGGCGGTCTGGTGATGATAATTTTTGGAGTGGCTATGGGCGGTCGTCTGACAGGGATTACTCCTCTCGGCTGTGTAACTCTGCTGTTGCTCGTAGGCGTTTCCGCTGTCGGGTTTTCTCTCTACAACAAACTTATCAGCTGTAATCCTGTTGGAAAAATTGCTATCTTCAATGCGTTAATTCCTGTCTTTGGTGCTGTTCTCTCCTGTATTATCCTCGCTGAACCTTTTCAGGTTAAATATATTCTTTCCGCTTTGCTCGTCTTTTCGGGAATTTATGTCATTAATAAACTATAATCTATCCTAATCTATCGGGATGAATAAAAGGGTCTGAACGGAATTTGATTATTCGGGAAATGGTGGAAAAAACTTCTGATGAACTAAAAAATGCCGTTGTGCAGACACAAACGGCATTTCTGTTTTTTAGTCGCTGACAACCATGAAAGGTAATAAATCCTTTTTGAATTGTTTGCTGACCTTATCTCTAGTTTCCAGCGTCAACTTTTTGTTGAGGTCTAAACTCAATACTCCTAAAATGGAATGAGGGTCAATCTCCAGATTACCGCTTTTTATACGCACATTCACTTCAGGGTATCTGTCCATAATCTCCACAAATCTCTTGGCTGTGGCAATATCAGGAATGTACAGCGTTGTAGAATACATAACATCTCTCCTAATCAAAATGTTGTTTGTTTTCTAAAAAAATCGTGCTGTTATTTTAACACTTTTTTTCTCCAAAATCAATAATCTGTGTCTTTTTTGTCATAAATGACTGATATTATTGCGACACTTTTTGTAATTAATGTCAATTTATAGAAAAGCAGGTATGTTCTATGAAATTCCATATTTATACGCTCGGCTGTAAGGTCAATCAGTACGAATCCCAGATAATGCACGAAAATTTAATACAAAACGGCTTTATCTATACCTCTGACTGTAATAATGCTGATGTGGTTATTATCAATTCCTGTACAGTCACCGCTGTCAGCGACAGCAAGGCTGTCAAACTTATGCACCGTGTGAAAAGAGAAAATCCTGCGTGTGTTCTTGTCCTGACAGGCTGTCTTTCTCAGGCGTTCCCCCATGATGAACGCTTTATTGAGGCGGATATTATCCTTGGTAACCGTTGCCGAAGTAAACTGATTTCTGCAATAGAAAAATTCCTGCTGTCGGGTGTCCGTGTTCTTGATGTCACTGAACACCAAAATGATGATAAGTTTGAAGATATGTCCGTCCATAATTTCAATGACCGCACCAGAGCATTTGTCAAAATTGAGGACGGCTGTAACCGTTTCTGTTCCTACTGTATTATTCCCTATGCAAGAGGTCGTGTGCGTTCCAAACCTTTGCCACAACTCAAAGACGAAATTTTTACCCTTGCCCAAAATGGCTTTAAAGAAATTGTATTGGTAGGTATTAATCTTTCGGCTTACGGGCAGGAGTTCGGTCTGAATCTTGCTGATGCTATCGAAACTACCTGTAGTGTTGACGGCATCGAAAGAGTTCGTCTTGGGTCACTTGAACCTGAAAGAATGGATATCAATACCATTCAAAGATTGTCCGTACAGAAAAAACTTTGTCCCCAATTTCATCTGTCCCTGCAAAGCGGTTGTGACGCTACCCTCAAAAGAATGAACCGCCACTACACTACGGCTGAATATACACAAATTGTAAAAAATCTCCGCAATGCCTTTGATAACTGTGCTATCACAACGGATATCATGGTGGGCTTTCCGGCGGAAAGTGATGAGGAATTTCAACAGTCACTTGCTTTCGCTGAAAAAATACAGTTCGCTAAAGTACATACTTTCGCTTACTCCAGACGCAAAGGTACTGTCGCTGATAAATCTGAAAATCAGATAGATGAAACTATCAAAAATCAGCGTTCAAAACAGATGATTGCCCTCACTGACAAAACAATGAATACTTTCCTGCAAAATCAGATTGGCAGAACTGAACCTGTCTTGTTTGAACGGCAGAAAAACGGTCTTTGGGAAGGGCATACCATGAACTATACCCTCGTCACCATAAAAAGTAGTGAAAACTTAGCCAACAAAATTATTGATGTGAAAATTACCTCTGTTTCAAACGGCAAGTGTATCGGAGAGTTTAAGAACTACCACTCTTAACAATCCCGCCCAAAAACTCCGCCTTTGGAAACCGCCACTTTTCCTCCAAAATTTTTGCTCACTTCGTTGTGTGACAATTAAAAGTTTTGTCCACTTTTTCAAAAGTGGTAGGAGTCAAGGGGACAAAGTCCCCTTGTGGGATTTTTAAGGGCAAAGCCCTTAAACTCCCTAAGAAAATCCAAAATTTGCGTACGCAAATTTTGACCGTAACCATTCAACTTCCAACCGCACTAGCAGAAAATCTTTTCATTGTCATAGCTGATACTTCCATAATCATGCCAAACAAGGCATACCCTTTAGCTGTCTAACGCATTGACAAGATTTTGCATTTCTGTTTGTGTGTAGGATTTGTCAAAATAGTCAATATCGTACAACATAAAGTTATCTATCCCTTTTTGCTGACAATATTCTACCTCTTGCCTGAGTATATCGTTACTGTTCTGCCATGTGCCGTCATCATAATCACTGCTGTTCGCTTTGTAAAGTGCTAATCCTATACATAAAGGAATTTTCTGACTTTTTGTCAGTTCCTGCCATTGTTCTACCATCGTATCAAACGGTAATATAGCATGGTCAAAATTCACATACATCTGCGGACAAATATAGTCTGCATAACCATAAGTGTTACACCATTCCTCTACATCTGCTCCGATATCATTACAGTTGCTGATATTTCCCTGCGGTGATATGCCGAAAATAACCTCTTTCTTTATCTGCTTGATACTGTCGTAAACCGCACTGATAAGCATATTCACATTAGCTTTTCGCCATTGTGTCTGCGATAACACTATCCCGTCACTGTCACATTCACAAACATAATCTTCATAATATTTTCGGTCAATACTTAAATCTTTGTCGGGATAAAAATAATCGTCAAACTGCACACCGTCAACAGCATACTTTTCGACAACCTCTTTTATACCATCAATAATTAATTTCCGTCCTTCAACACTTGACGGATTGATATAGATACCTCCGTTATAATGCAGAATACTGCTTTCGGAAAGTGTGTTGACAATATTATCAGCGGAAAATTCTTCGGGTGTGCTTTCCGTACTTATTCGGTAGGGATTTATCCATGCGTGAAATTTCATACCGCTTTCGTGCGTTTTGGTAATCATATATTCCAGCGGGTCATAGCTGACAGTTTCCCCTTGCGTCCCTGTGAGAATATGCGACTGCGGATAATATTCTGACGGATACAACGCATCTGAAAACGGGCGTACATGAACTATCACGGTATTCATTTTATGGGATTTTGCTGTTGCGATAAGTCTGTCAAAATTACTTTTGAAAGCACTTTCGGTGTGTTCCTGCGTTTCCAGTGAAAAATACGGTATCCATACCCCTCTCATATCTTGAATATCGACTTGTTTACTGCTTTTTTCAGTTCTGACGGCGGTTGTGATATTTTTAGGATTGTCTGTCGATAAAATCTTGTGCGATACCAAATGATGTACACTGATAACCGCTGTCACAACAAACAAAATCCCTATGGCTATAAACCATATCCTGTTACTGCGTATTCTGACTACCATATTATTGACCTTCCTTTTTCTTTTTAATGAATTATATTCCGAAAAAGGGTTGTCTATTCAAGTTAAGGAGTGATATTTTGAACAAATTTTCTTTTGAGAATATCCGATTTTTAATTCCTGTGGTTTATCTGCTTGTCATAAACATCATCGCTGTATGTGTAACCGTTTCTGACAAGAAAAAAGCACAACATCATCAGTGGAGAGTAAAAGAATCTGCTTTGCTTCTGATTGCTTTGTTCGGCGGTTCTGTGGGAATGTTTCTTACAATGAAAATTATCCGCCACAAAACACAAAAGAAAAAATTTATGATTGGTATTCCTGTCATCTTTATTTTACAGACAGCTTTCATCTTTCTGGCAATTTACTGGGGAAAACTGCTGTGAGTACTGTTCTGCATTTTACCGTACCAAAAGAATTTGACGGTAAACAAGCTAAATATTTTCTGAGAAGTTACTGTCATATTTCCGCCGGGTTACTCACCGCTTTGAAAAAAATTCCTCTGGGTATCTCCAGAAATGGTCTTTTGCTGCGGTCAGTTGATAAGGTCTGTCAGAATGATACCATCACGCTGAAACTCCCTCCTGAAGAAAATACTGTCATTCCTGTTGCTATGCCACTGCATATCTGCTATGAGGACAATTATATATTGGTGATTGATAAACCTTTTC
Source organism: uncultured Ruminococcus sp. (assembly GCA_902773265.1). GTDB lineage: Bacteria > Bacillota > Clostridia > Oscillospirales > Acutalibacteraceae > CAG-964. The sequence continues at coordinate 5,324 of CACYDZ010000313.1, read as the reverse complement.
ATATGCCTGTTCACCCCACCCACGATCATATCACCGATACTCTGGCAAATGGTGTCACTTATTATCTGCAAAATAAACAGGAATATTCTGCTTTTCATGCCCTCAACCGCTTAGACCGTGATACAACGGGTCTTGTCCTTATCGCCAAAGACCGCTATTGTGCTTCCTGTCTTGCCGGAAATTTTCAGAAACGCTATATGGCAATCTGTGAGGGCATTCTGACAGACAGCGGAACAGTCAATGCCGATATCTCTGTTCTGGACGGTCACACCATACAGCGTACTGCGGGAACAGGTAAAGGAATTCCGTCTGTCACTCACTATAAACCTCTCCTCTCCCGAAATAACCATACTCTCGTGGAATTTTCTCTTGAAACAGGTCGCACCCATCAAATCAGAGTACATATGGCTTATCTTGGCTTTCCTTTAGCGGGAGATGATATGTATGGCGGACATCTTGACTTTATTCAGCGACAAGCCTTACATTGTCAGCAGATTTCTTTCATTCACCCTGTTTCTCACCAACCAATTACCCTCTCCTCCCCTCTTCCCAATGATATGCTCTCTGTTATCAGTGGTGAACATACGCAAATTAACAATTCAGTCATTGTTTTCTGACACAACATTATCCGCACTAAACCTCAAAAGCACTGATTGGACAACCTTTTTTGGGTTATCCAGTCAGTGCTTTCTATAAATTGTTTTAATTATTGTTGTAATGTTTCGATACACCCAAAAGTGGCAGCGGTAAGAAATTCAGAAAATATACAGCTCCAATAACTTCCTTTATGAGAACCTTTTTCATTAAAGTGCAATACCAACTTATCTTCAGGATAACCCATATCTTTAAGACGATTATACATATCGGTAACTTCAGCACCAGTATCTGTTTTTTCAGAACCTGTGTAAAAATAAAGAAACGGAACATTCGTATCAAATTTCTTATTACTCAGATACTTTTTCCATGTAGCCTCGTCATATTCCCAGAATTAGGGTGATAACGCACCAAGTGTACCGAATACATCAGGGTATTCCATAACAGTATAAAATGTTTCCAGTCCACTCATTGAAACGCCTGCAATAGATGTATGTCTTGCGTCAGTATAGACATTGTAGTGCTTTTGTACATAAGGGACAAGCGTTTTGGCAATAAATTCCGCAAATTCTGAACCATTCATACTGTCATATTCTAACTCACCCAACTGTTTTTCGTCTGCCGAAACCCCGATTTTGGGCAGTAACTCATAATTACGGGCAAAGTTATTCTCAATGGCTATAATGATTGCTTTATTGTCGGTTAATGCCATCATCGCTTTCACTTGTTCAATAACAAAATTTTCAAAAATATCAGCATCGGGTAAATAAATAGTGGAATACTTTTCATCAGATGAAGCATCATAGTTGTCAGGTTTCCAGACATGAATGTTCTTTTCGTATTCTCCTGCAGTAAGCGTAACTTCATCATATTCCGAAAAGTTGCCGTCAACTTCACCTTCCATGTAGGGCAACAACTCATCTCCTATTTTGTGCCAGCCACTTGTACATTTGTTGAATGCAAATTCAAGCGTTTTTTGTTCTCCATAGGTAACATAAGCCATATTATAGACAGAACAATCTCCCTCACAGGAAAATGTAACCGTGTCTTTATCCTCATTGACTTTTTTCATCTCAACATCTTCACTTTTTCCGCTGACACTGTGAAAAAAAGTAGCTACCGCTTTATTGCTTTTTGAACTGTCTTTAAAATACAGGGTATGATAGTTGTTTTCTGCTTCTGTTGTCTGTTCTGTCGTGGCTTCTGTTGCCTGCTCCGTGACAGTCGTGGTCGGGTTACTTTTATCTTTTTCTGTTGTGTCGTTTGTACACGCTGTAAACAATGTCATTACCATTGTTGCTATCACTATAATTGATAAACTTTTTTTTCATTTTTTCTTCTCCTTTGATATGTCAATCGTACATTAGAATGTATTTGTAAAAATAACATGATTATTTTACTGTGACCTTACATTGTGCTGTTTTTCCGTTGTGTGTGGTTACTGTGATGATAGTTGTACCTTTTTGCTGTGTGACAATTTTTCCGTTACTGTATACTCTGGCTACATCCGGATTACTGCTTGTCCACTTATAAGAGGTTGCTGAATTGGGGGTAACTGTTTTTGTGAAAGTGTAGGTAGATTTTGCTTTGATGGTAAGTGTTTCTCTGTTCAGAGCAATACTTTGAGGTGCTTTCTTGACATTGACTTTACATACAGCCGTTGTACCGTCCTGAGCGGTTGCTGTGATATAAGCTGTACCCTTTTTCTTTCCTGTTACAATGCCGTTTTTATCTACGGCAGCAATTTCTTTGTTGTCGGTTGACCATGTGACATTCTGGGCAACGGGCAAAATATCCGCTGTGAGTGTATATTTCTGCTTTACACCTATATTGACGGCTGTTTTATTGAGTTTAAGTTCTGTTTTTTCCTTGTCGATAATTCTTAAAGTCATTTCGTATGAACCATCGTCAAAAGTAAGGCATATTTTGTGAACACCCTCACCTAAAGGCAATAACTCCGATTTTCCGATAGATACCTTACCATAAGAAAGCAACATATTACTCTCTATATTGGAACCGATATACTCACCGTTATCACTTACCAATACCCTTTTAGACTTTGAATTTGTCTGTATTTTCAATCCTGACAATGAATGGATATCCCATACAATATCTTTACAGTCTGCGGTGATTTCCTGCTGAACAAGAGGTTTGATTTCGTCATATTCAGCATAAGCCATAATACGATTGGCATTCTTCATCATCGGCTGACCGTGAAATTCTTCTTCCACATCAAAATCCATTTCCCTGATAAGGACTTCTCCATCACTGTTGCCGTTGATGTAACGAAGAATATGTTCCTGCGGGTCATAGTCCAGCACAATCGCTACATGGTCGAAATATTTTCCTGAACCGTCCCATGAAAAGAATATCAGACCACCTTTTCTCAACGGCAGTTCGTAAGGGTCTGTATTGGTATGAACATACCGGTTCCATGACGCATAAGCGTCCAGTTTTCTTTGGGAAAGCGGCGTATACCATACATTCTCCTGTTCAAAATTGAATGCCTCTATCCATGTGTCAGCATCACTTTCGTTTCTGGGGTCAGCACAATAGGAATAATAAAATTTCTTCAGTTCTGCTTCACTGTAATACCCTGACTGATACATACACCAACTGGTAAAAATAGCACACCAGTCACAGTCAATATACTGACTTGCTTCACTTCCGTCTACAACATATCTCTGAGCCCAACGGGTATATTCCGTGTTGCCTGTATCGTATCTGTTTATACGCTTTTCAACACCTGTCCAAAGCAGACCGTCCTTTCTTGCCTGTTCTATGTCAATACCTTCGGTAGAATAGTTCTTATAACCAAGCTGCGACAAGGCAATTTCAGCGGTCTTTTCCATGTTGGACTGTCCCTGTGTTTTTTCAAGGGTCTCTGTGAGTTTGTCATAAAATACCGATGTTTTGTATTCATCAGAAAATATGCTTACATCAGTATTGACCGTACCGTAACTAAATGAGGTTTCTGTTACCACTGCCGCTGTACTTACAGCAGTATATGATGTCACACTTGCAACCATGACCGCTGCCAATATACAGGAAAGTATTCTTTTTGACTTCATCATAATAATTCATCTCCAAAATTAAGTTTTGTATCACTTGCATAACCTGTCATTCTGAGAAGTGACAGCGAAAAAATTCAAAGAGACTTCTCACCGCTGTCACAATGACAAAAGGAAAATCCCAAAATTGTTTACGATAATTTCCTAATAATTTTATAACCACAAAATAGTTCTGTCAACCCTAAAATTGATTTCTCTGAATTTATACATAATCCTGAAAGGACTGTCACAAAACTTTATTCCCTACTGAATCTTTAAGCCATTTTCAGAAACCTTTAATTTTGTTGAGATTTAGACTGTATGAAGGTAAAAATACAAGCTGCATTTTTTGGCAACCATTATATCGCTTTCGACTTCGCTTGTAAAACAATAACTATAAATAAGCAAATCCAACAAGTCATACACATACTTGTTATTGCTCACTTCGTTCGGAATGGCAAAGGATGTGTGCAGTTTTCCAGATTTGCTCATTTATAGGAAAGTAGTTGGTTTAAAGAATAAAGTTCTCAATAAAACATACCATATAAACGACACTTCTTCTTATAGTTCAAATAAATCATACGGAAAAGTATTTTTTAGTCGGTTTCTCATTTCAGAAAGGTCAGGAACAGATAAAAATTCTTTTTCCTTTACTTCTTCTAACGATTTAATCACAGGAAATTCTGCTCTGTTCGTTGCTCCGTACCAGTCATAGTATTTGAACATACTGAAATCAGGCTGTACCATCATGGCGGGTATTCCATAAGATTCTGCCAGTATAATTCCGTGCAGACTTGATGATATCACATATTCCACACTCAGTAAGTCATCAATAAAAGTTTTATAGTTATCTGTCTTGATATCAATTAGTTTGTGACTTTCTCCCAGAATTTCAGGATTGTCCAGATACTTTGACCCATTTTTATGTGCGACAATGCCATATTTATACTTTTTCTCAATGTTTTTCGGAAAGTAAATTTCTGTCATCAATGTAGCAGGGTCACCGTAAATTTCAGGTACCTCATAACCATATTCCATTAACATCATTCTTGTTACAGGTCCCCTCACCGCTCTGATATCCAGATTGCGGTTCTTTACACGATAACCTAAAGTCGTATACAAAATTCCGCTTCCCCATATTGTACCGTCCTGTATGCCTGCCGTAATGACACTGCCTATCGCATATAAATGTTTCGTACCTGTAACTTCTCTGGATAAATCTGCACCCTTTAAAGACAACATATATTCTACAACAACTGGCGATATCGCATCTCCCAGATTTGGTTTTCCTGCCCAGTAATTCAGATTGACACGATTTTTCTTTGCTCTGTTTTTCGGATTCAGCAAAACAAAACGGTTGGCAAACGGTTTCATCAGACTTACAGCAATATGTTTGGACTTTCCGTCCAGATTAAGCACGGCACTCTTTGATTTTTTCATCATTTCAACCCTTCCTTGTTAAAGGGCTGCCCCCCTTTAAAATCCTGCCCAAAGGCTCCGCCTTTGGAATCCGCCAACTTTTTGAAAAAAGTTGGACAAAAACTTTTTCGGCTCACTCCGTTCGGATTGTTTATCAGAGGCTGAGCTTTGACATTTAAAAGTTTTGTCCACTTTTTCAAAAGTGGTAGGGGTCAAGGGGACAAAGTCCCCTTGTGGGATTTTAAAGGGCAACGCCCTTTA
>CACYDZ010000312.1 GCA_902773265.1 uncultured Ruminococcus sp. | reverse complement strand
TTAAAGGGCGTTGCCCTTTAAAATCCCACAAGGGGACTTTGTCCCCTTGACCCCTACCACTTTTGAAAAAGTGGACAAAACTTTTAAGTTTTTCACCGCTTTTAAGTTTTTCACCGCTTTTAAGTTTTTCGCCACTTTTAAGTTTTTTCGCCACTTTTAAGTTTTTCACCACTTTTAAGTTTTTCACCGCTGTGCAGGAGAATAATTATGAAAAATGTCATTAAATTAGGAAATGTCAGATTACCTGTTGACTACAATGATAAAATTTTCGTGAAAAAAATAGCGGAAATGCTGAAAATTTCGGAAAAATTGATTTTACAATATGAATTTATACGGCTTTCTGTTGATGCAAGAAAAAAAAATGATGTACATTATCTGGCAACGGTTAAAGTAACACTGGATAAAAAAGTCAACAGCGGACAAATTGTGAATAAAAATAAAAAGCTGGCGGTTTCTTTCTGGAAAGAATACCGCTATGAAGTGATAAAAATTGCCAATGAAAAAAAGCCGTCACTATCACCTGTCATTGTCGGTATGGGGCCCTGCGGACTGTTCTGTGGTCTTATTCTGGCTCAAAGTGGTCTTAATCCCATCATTATTGAAAGAGGTAAACCCGTTGACCAACGCCAAAAAGATATCGAAATTTTCTGGCGTGAGGGTAAACTTGACGAAAATTCCAATATACAGTTCGGTGAGGGCGGTGCGGGAACATTTTCGGACGGCAAATTGAATACAGGTGTCAATGATACACGAAGTCGGAAAGTGCTGGAAGAATTTGTTAAACACGGCAGTCCCAAAGAAATACTGTATCAGGCAAAACCGCATATCGGAACAGATAATCTCCCCCGTACCGTCAGCAATATCCGAAAAGAAATTATCCGCCTGGGCGGAAAAGTCCTGTTTGAAACCCAACTGACGGATATCTCTGTTAAAAACCATAAAGTTTGTGCGATTACTGTACAACATAAAAATACTGCCGAAAAAATAGATTGTGATACATTGGTATTGGCTTTAGGTCACAGTGCAAGAGATACTTTTGCTATGCTCAACAGTCTGAATATTCCTATGCAGCAAAAACCGTTTTCTGTCGGCGTGAGAATTGAACATCTGCAAGCGAAAATTGACCGTTCACAATATGGCAGTTTTGCCGGTAAGGGAAATCTCCAGTCCGCCGATTACAAGCTGTCAGCACATTTGTCAGATGGCAGAGGGGTTTATACTTTCTGTATGTGTCCCGGAGGAACGGTTGTTGGTGCATCCAGCGAAAAAGGTCGTCTGGTGACAAATGGCATGAGTGAATTTGCCAGAGATAAACGCAATGCCAACAGTGCTTTGCTTGTGGGGGTTGACAGCAAGGACTTTCAAAGTGAAGATGTATTGGCAGGTGTGGAATTTCAACGCAGACTGGAAGAAAAAGCCTTTGCTTTGGGTGGGTACTCCTACAAAGCACCTGTACAGAGAGTAGATGATTTTTTGGGTAACCGAAAAACAGTCGCTTTCGGGGAAGTCCTGCCAAGCTATACTGTCAAAACAGAGATGGCTAATCTTAATGAAATCCTGCCTGAATATGTCAGCCGGTCACTCAAAAGCGGAATTACGGCTTTTGAGTGTAAGCTGAAAGGTTTTTGTGATGGTGACGCTGTTCTTACGGGTGTGGAAACAAGAAGTTCATCACCTGTACGGATTTTAAGAAATGAAACTATGCAAAGCATTTCTGTACAAGGATTATACCCTTGCGGAGAGGGTGCCGGTTATGCAGGGGGAATTATGTCGGCGGCGATAGACGGCATTAAGTGTGCCGAAATGATTATCAGACAATTACAAATATACAGAATCCCAACTGCTGACCATAAACAAAATAAATGACAAATACAGGTATATCTTTGTAAGTGGTGTGATTGATGAAATACAGAGAATATGGAAAAGGAAATGCCGGAACTATTATTTTACTTCATGGTGGAGGACTGTCGTGGTGGAATTACCGTAAACAGGCAGAAATTCTTCAGCATGATTTTCATGTTGTGCTGCCGATATTGGACGGTCATGCCGACAGCGATACGCATTTTACAACTATTGAAAATAATGCTGTTGAAATCATTTCTTTTATACAGGATTATTTTAACGGTTCGGTGTTTTGTATTGGCGGTCTGTCGCTTGGCGGTCAGATAGTACTGGAAATACTTTCCCGACACGGAACTATCTGTCAGCACGCATTGATTGAGAGTGCGATGGTCATACCGTCTAAAGTAACCCATGCCCTTATAAAGTCTGCGATAGACTGTTCCTATCCTTTGATACGCCGTACATGGTTTTCAAAAATGCAGTTCAAATCTTTGCATATCAAAGACGATTTGTTTGCGGATTACTATCGTGATACCTGTTCCGTTGCCAAAAAAGATATGATTGCTTTTTTACAGGCAAATACCTCTTATTCCCTGAAACCGTCAATAAAAAATTGTTCTGCGTTTGTTCATCTGTATGTCGGACAGAAAGAAAATGACAAAATAAAACAATCTGCACAGATGATTAACACGGCTGTTCCCCATTCTGCTTTGTGTGAACTGTCGGGATTATATCATGGAGAGTTTTCTCTCAACTATGCGGAAGATTATGCAAAAGTTCTCCAATCATTACTACTGCCGTATTGACAGACAATATTATTGTCAAAATTTGCTTACGCAAATTTTGTTTGAAATTTTAGCCGATTAAAGGGCTTTGCCCTTTAAAATCCCACAAGGGGACTTTGTCCCCTTGACCCCTACCACTTCCCCAAAAGTGGACA
>CACYDZ010000311.1 GCA_902773265.1 uncultured Ruminococcus sp. | reverse complement strand
AGTTTTTGTCGAACTTTTTTCAAAAAGTTCGTGGGGTCAAGGGGTGAAACCCCTTGTGGGATTTTTAAGGGCAAAGCCCTTAAACTCTCTAAAGACAAAACAAAATTTGCATACGCAAATTTTGTCTGGAATATTTAGCCGATTAAAGGGCTGCCGCCCTTTAAAATCCTGCTAAGGGGCTTTGCCCCTTAACCCTACAAGCCTTTGAAAAGGCTTGACCGAAACTTTCAGTTGCCATAGCTATGGTTAATTTTCTGTCATCACGGATTGAAAAAATAATCTCAACCACTCAAAAAAACTTTTTCTGATTTTTTATAGTAAAATTTCTCTGTAAATTCTGTAAAAGATTGACATTATGTCCATAAAGGTGTATCATAGTAAAGGTCATTATGAAATGACATAAGGAGGATTTTTTTATGAAAGACTACAGAGAAAATATGAAAGCCCCTATTTATTATCAGCAGGATTGTAATTTATCCATGCTTGACGGTCAGACCATTGCTATTATCGGTTACGGCAGTCAGGGTCATGCCCATGCTCTTAACCTTAAAGAATCCGGTTGTAATGTTATTATCGGACTTTATGAAGGCAGTAAATCTTGGGCTAAGGCTGAAGCTCAGGGCTTTGAAGTGTTCACCGCAAGTGAGGCAGCTAAAAAAGCGGATATCATCATGATTTTGATTAATGATGAAAAACAGGCCGCTATGTACAAAAAAGATATCGAACCTAATCTTGAAGCCGGCAATATGCTGATGTTCGCTCACGGATTTGCTATTCATTTCGGTCAGATTGTTCCCCCCGCTGATGTCGATGTTACAATGATTGCTCCCAAAGCTCCCGGTCACACTGTTCGTTCTGAATATCAGGTCGGTAAAGGTACGCCTTGTCTTGTTGCTGTCTATCAGGACGCTACCGGCAAAGCTCTCGAAAGAGCTAAGGCTTACGGTCTTGGTATCGGCGGTGCAAGAGCCGGATTACTGGAAACTAATTTCCGTACAGAAACTGAAACTGACCTCTTTGGTGAACAGGCTGTTCTTTGCGGCGGTGTATGTGCATTGATGGAAGCCGGCTTTGAAACTCTCTGTGAGGCAGGTTATGACCCCAGAAATGCTTACTTTGAATGTATCCACGAAATGAAACTTATCGTTGATTTGATTTATCAGTCAGGTTTTGCCGGCATGAGATATTCTATCTCCAACACCGCTGAATATGGCGACTATGTTACCGGTCCTAAAATCATTACTGAAGATACAAAGAAAGCGATGAAGAAAATTCTTGCTGATATTCAGGACGGTTCTTTTGCTAAAGAATTTTTACTGGATATGTCTGCCGGCGGTCAGGCACATTTCCGTGCGATGAGAAAATTACACGCTGAATCTCCTGCTGAAGTTATCGGTCAGGAAGTCAGAAAACTTTATAGCTGGTCTGATGAAGATAAATTAATCAATAACTAATGCTTTTTCATTTAGCAATTTCCTTTCTTAAAGAATACCTCCGTAACCTCTTTGTTATGGGGTATTCTTTTTTTTCATAATTTATCCAAACAAATTCAATTAATCATTGACAAATTCTTTAACTAATGGGATAATAATGATGTATAAGTTTATTTGAGTAAGGAGAGATTACCAATGGCAAAAGAACTTGCCAAATCGTATAATCCCCGTGATGTTGAAGAACGGATTTACGATTTCTGGATAAAAGGAAATTATTTCCATAGCGAAATTGACAGGGAAAAAATACCCTACACTATCGTTATGCCACCACCGAATATTACAGGTCAGTTACATATGGGTCATGCCCTCGACAATACTTTACAGGATATCCTTATCCGCTATAAAAGAATGCAGGGATATTGTACTTTATGGCTTCCCGGTACTGACCATGCCTCTATCGCTACTGAAGCCAAAATTGTAGAGGCTATGCGTAAAGAGGGTATCGCTAAGGAAGATATCGGCAGAGAAAAATTTCTGGAAAGAGCATGGCAGTGGAAAAAAGAATACGGTGGCAGAATTTGTGACCAGCTGAAAAAAATGGGCAGCAGCTGTGACTGGCAGAGAGAACGCTTTACAATGGATAAAGGGTGTAATAAAGCTGTCAGAGAAGTATTTGTCAACCTGTATAACAAAGGTCTGATTTATCGTGGGGAAAGAATTATTAACTGGTGTCCTCACTGTCTTACCTCCATCTCTGATGCAGAGGTAAACTATGAAGAACAATCAGGTCATTTCTGGCACTTACGCTATCCCCTCAAAGACGGTAGCGGCTATATCGACCTCGCTACAACCCGTCCCGAAACATTACTCGGTGATACCGCTGTTGCTGTCAATCCCAATGATGAACGCTATAAAGATATGGTCGGCAAAACACTTATTCTTCCTATCGTTCACCGTGAAATTCCTGTTATCGCTGATGATTATGTTGAAATGGATTTCGGAACAGGTGTTGTCAAGATTACTCCCGCTCATGACCCTAACGACTTTGAAGTGGGTTTAAGACATAATCTCCCTGTTATCAATGTGATGACAGATGATGCCAAAATTGTTGACGACTATCCTGCATATGCGGGTATGGACAGGTATGAGGCAAGAAAAGCCATCGTTGAGGATTTGAAAAAAGAAGGTGCTTTACTCAAAGTCGAAAATTATAACCACAATGTCGGCACCTGTTACCGCTGCGGAACTACCGTTGAACCGAAAGTATCTAAACAGTGGTTTGTCAAGATGGATTCTCTCTCAAAACCCGCTATTGACGCTGTTAAGAATGGGGAAACCAAATTTGTTCCCGCTCACTTTGAAAAAACTTACTTTCACTGGCTGGAAAATATTCGTGACTGGTGTATCTCCAGACAGTTATGGTGGGGGCATCAGATACCTGCTTTCTACTGTGATGACTGTGGAGAATTAGTCGTTACCAAAGAAAATCATGCCAACTGTCCTAAATGCGGAAAGCCTATGCGTCAGGACCCTGATACACTCGATACCTGGTTCAGTTCGGCATTATGGCCTTTCTCCACTCTCGGCTGGCCGGATAAGACGGATGAACTTGACTATTTCTATCCCACAAATACCTTAGTGACAGGTTATGATATTATCTTTTTCTGGGTTATCCGTATGATGTTTTCGGGTATTGAACATACGGGAAAAGCTCCGTTCAATACCGTCTTAATTCATGGACTTATTCGTGATGACTTGGGCAGAAAAATGAGTAAATCTCTCGGCAACGGTATTGACCCCCTCGAAATCATTGATAAATACGGTGCTGACGCTTTACGAATGACCCTCGCTACCGGTAATGCTCCCGGTAATGATATGCGTTTCTATTATTCAAAAGTAGAGGCAAGCAGTAATTTCGCTAACAAATTATGGAATGCTTCCCGCTTTGTTCATATGAATATTGATGATTACCATGTTAAAAATGAACTTCCCGATATGCTGGAAACAGAAGATAAGTGGATTATCAGTACTCTGAATACCGTCGCCAAAGAAGTTACCGAAAATCTTGATAAATTTGAACTCGGTACTGCATTGAAAAAAGTGTTCGACTTTATCTGGGATTGCTATTGCGACTGGTATATTGAACTTGCTAAATCCAGACTGCAAAGTAATGACCAACAATCTGCACAGAATGTCCGTCAGGTTCTTGTATGGGTACTCGAAAAATCTTTAAGACTGCTTCACCCGTTTATGCCGTTCATTACTGAAGAAATCTGGCAGACCCTTCCCCATGACGGCGATACCATTATGTATACAAAATATCCTGAATTTTCTGCGGAATATCACTTCCCTGAAGCTCAACAGGAAATGGAAATCATTATGAACGCTATCAAGGCTATCCGTACAAGGCGTTCAGAAATGAATGTCCCTCCCTCAAGAAAAGCGAAAGTCTATATCGCTACCTCCTTTAAGGAAATCTTTGCTGACGGTTCACCGTTTATCTGTAAACTGGCTTCTGCAAGCGAAGTGGAAACAGGCGACAGTTTTAATATTGACGGTGCAGTTACGGTAGTTACTGCTGAAGCCAAAATCTATATCCCTATGAGTGAACTCGTTGATAAAACGGAAGAACTTAAACGCCTTAATAAAGAACTGGCTAAAACGGAGAAAATGCTTGCTCAGTCCGAAAGTAAACTCAATAATCAAGGCTTTATTGCCAAAGCTCCTGCCAATGTCATCGAAAAGGTAAAACAACAGGCAGCTAAAGAACGGGAAAAAATCGCTATGATTAAAACTGCTATCGCTTCCCTGAATTGATACTTCACTTTCAGCGGTGACACCGAAAAGTTTTTTGTCCACTTTTTTCAAAAAAGTGGCGGTTTCCAAAGGCGGAGCCTTTGGGCAGGATTTTTAAGGGCGGCAGCCCTTAAACTCTCCAAAAATCATCAAAATTTTCGTAAGAAAATTTTGGTAAATCAGCGTTAAATATTCACCGAATATTTAACGCTAACCTTTTTAATCAAGGAGATACCTCTATGAAAAAATATCCTAAAATTCTTTCGTTCATTCTGGCAATCGTCTGTATTACAGCTTTTTCCGGTTGCGATATTCTTGATGCTGTTACCACCGTTTCATCAGATACCAATACCTCGACACAAAACAATACCAATTCTTCCACTGACGGCGGTTTCACTATCCATATGATAGATATTGGTCAGGGAGACAGTATCTTACTCGAATGTAATGACGAATATATGCTTATTGATGCCGGCGAACTCGGTCAGGGCGGAATTGTCAACGACTACCTCAAAGACCATAATGTTACCCAGCTTGATTATGCCCTCATTACTCATCCTCATTCCGACCACTATGGCGGTATGCTTGATGTACTGAAAAATGAAAGCGTCACTACCAAAAATATCGTTATGACCGAAGCAATGAATACCACTCGCACATGGGAAAAATTGGTGGATTATATCGACCAGAAAAATTATAATGTCATCTTTCCCAAAACTAACGATACTATTCATCTTGGTGATACAACACTTACTATGTATGTTCCTGAAATCGTCAAGGATTTGAATAACTGTTCAATCGTTGTGAGGGCGGAATATGACGGTATGTCAGCAATATTGACAGGCGATGCAGAATCTTCCGAAGAAAAATTAATGCTTGATGAAGGCTTCAATGTACAGGCAAATGTGCTGAAAGCTGGTCATCATGGCAGTCGTACCAGTACAAGCAAAAAGTTTCTTACCGCAGTCAATCCTCAGATTGCTTTAATCAGCTGTGGTAAAAATAACGACTATGGTCACCCTCATAAAGAAACTGTTAAAAAATTCAATGATATTAACCTGCCTATGTATCGGACTGATGAATTGGGGAGTATTGTGGTCACATTCAATAACGGCAATATGTCTTTGCATACGACAAACGGTACTTCTGAAGAAATTGCGATTGCACAGAATAACACCACAACTGCCGAAAGTAAAACTTCAAGTAATACAAGCAGTAAAACATCAACCTCTACCAAAAAGGCTACCAAAAAAACAGCTAAATATGTCGGCAATAAAAATTCCAAAGTCCTGCATACCAAAGATTGTGCAACCGTCAGCAAAATGTCAGATGCTAATAAGGTATACTTTATCAGCTATGAGGACGCTATTGCTCAAGGTTATACACCTGCCAAAGACTGTAATCCACAGTAAAATTTTATAGTATAGTAATGATACAATCCGATATTTTACAATATCGGATTGTATTTTACAAAATTTTCTGACGAAAATTTTGATGATTTTTTTGGAGTTAAAGGGCTGCCGCCCTTTAAAATCCTGCCCAAAGGCTCCGCCTTTGGAATCCGCCACTTTTTTGAAAAAAAGTGGACAAAAAACTTTT
>CACYDZ010000310.1 GCA_902773265.1 uncultured Ruminococcus sp. | reverse complement strand
TTGCCCCTGAACCCCACGAACTTTTTGAAAAAAGTTCGACAAAAACTTTCAAGGTTTACTCTACTTGGATTGTTTATCAGACTTCCGGCTTACACAATTAAAAGTTTTGTCCACTTTTTCAAAAGTGGGCAGGGTTAAGGGGCGGCAGCCCCTTAGCAGGATTTTAAAGGGCGGCAGCCCTTTAACAGAAAGGAAGTAGAATAAATGTGGCAGAATTTAAAGAACTTTATTGACTATATGGAAGAACAGACAGGCAAAGAACTTAGTGAAACGGAAAAACAGAAACTTAATCAGGAATTACAGACCAAAATAGGCTATTTTCAGCACGAAAGGATAGTACATTTACTGGTAATGTTTCTGGTAGCGATATGTACCATACTTTCTCTGTTGGGATTTGTCGCTTTTCAAAGTTTAGGGATAGCAGGTCTGTTTGTTGCGTTGATGTGTCTGTTTGTGCCGTACATAGTGCATTACTACCATTTAGAAAACGGTGTGCAGAAGTTATATACATTCTATGACAAATTAAAATAAAGGGGCGTTTTTGATTGAATTTACTGTTTGTATGTACGGGAAATACTTGCCGAAGTCCGATGGCTGAGGGGATTTTCCGCAACATGATAAAGAACGATGATTTGTTATCCAATATCACTGTGTCCAGTGCAGGATTGATGACAAATAACGGTAATTATGCGTCCAAAAATGCTGTTGAGGTATGTTGTGAACATGGGATTGATATTTCGTCCCACAGTTCCCGAATGTTGACGGCAGATATGCTTAGTGTGACAGATTTATTTGTCTGTATGACATTCGGTCATGCTTATGATTTGATGAGAGAAGATGTTCCCAAAAACAAAATTTATGTGTTGGAAGTCAGTGACCCTTACGGGGGAGATATGGATATTTACAGGCAATGTTATGAGGAGATAGAGAAAAAGTTGGTTACTTTGGCTGACTTACTCAGGAAACATTATGGCGATGAACTTTAATATTTTACCTATGCAGACAGAACATACTAGAAGTATTGCCGGCATTGAACAGCAATGCTTCGGAAAAAATGCGTGGTCGCAGAATAGTCTTGATTATCAGTTGACAAATGACTGTGCATATTTTTTCAGTGCTGTATCTGATAACGGAGAGGTTATGGGATATGCCGGAAGCCATATTATGATTGACGAATGTTATGTAGACAATATTGCGGTAGCTTTGGCATTTCGGGGAAACGGTATCGGCAAAGCACTGACGCAAAGATTAATCGAAAATGCCCGACAGAAACAATGTGCATTTATTTCTTTGGAAGTCAGAGTATCTAATGTTACGGCGGCAGTTCTTTATGAAAGATTGGGATTTGTCCTTGTTGGTAAGCGGAAGAATTTCTACTCTCACCCGACAGAGGACGCTTTGATAATGACTTTGTATTTTTCAAAATAACAGGCGTTCCAATCGAAAACAGCAAACTCCCTTTTCAGACCATAAAGGTCTGAAAGGGGAGTTTGTATTTTGGGAAATGGGGTAGAGAAAACAAACGAGGTGAGCATAAAAGTTTTCTATTTGAATTATCAAAATTTGCTTACGCAAATTTTGGATTTTTATGGGGAGTTTAAGGGCTTTGCCCTTAAAAATCCCACAAGGGGACTTTGTCCCCTTGACCTCTACCACTTTTGAAAAAGTGGACAAAACTTTTAAGTGTGTAAACTCACGGTTGTTTTTCAAATTACGCATTTCAGAAAATCATTCCAACTGTTCAGGCAGAAAGTTTTATGCCCACTTTTTGGAGAAAATTGGGCAGTTTTTAAATTGTTGAACGCCCAGACTAACTTTCGGAAAAGTCAGTATCCATGATGGCAGCAACTGTATAATCAGGATATTGTTCTTTAATACGGTTGATAGCCTGATGAAAGATATTTTCTCTGTCTTTTGTGTCCAGACTGACCACTAAATCAAAACGGATAATTTTTTCTGTTTTCTGAAAGAACAGACCGTGTATTTCCAATATTTCAGGGTAATTACTGATAATATCTTCAATAGTTTTCCGTAAGGAAATCATCTCTTCATTTTTGACATCTATGGAATAAATACTGATTGCGGTCAGAATAACATCATGTTGCTGATAGACTTTAGCGGTAATTTCTCTGGTCAGTTCATCAAGACGGTTGAGAGTACAGGTATTGGGAATTTCGATATGTATCGAACCATTGAATTTATCAGGACCGTAATTGTTAAGAACTAAGTCGTAAGCTCCTTGAACTTCTTCAAAAGAACAGACAGTTTCTTTAATAGCTCTTGCCAGTTTGGCATCAGCACTTTCACCGAGAATTTGAGAAATTGCACTGCGGAGCATTTCGATACCTGATTTTATGATAATGCCCGAAATAATCACACCAAGATAAGCCTCCAATGCAACTCCCCAAATCATATAAATCACGGCAGTGACAAAAGTTGAGGCGGAAATAACAGAATCAAGAGTAGCGTCTTCACCTGAATTGATAAGGGAATCCGAATTTAATTTTACACCTATGGTTTTGACATACCGTCCCAGAATAATTTTTACCACAACACCGACAGCGACAATAATTAAAATTACTGTAGAATATTCAGGTGTTTCAGGGACAAAGATTTTTTTAAGAGATTCTGTAAAAGAAGTAACGCCGGCATACAACACGATGACCGCAATAATCATAGCACTGAGATATTCTATCCGACCATAACCGAAAGGATGTTTTTTATCCGGAGATTTTCCTGCCAGTTTTGTGCCGATGATGGTAATGACTGACGAGGCGACATCAGAAATATTATTAACAGCGTCAAGGGTAATAGCAATAGAATTGGCTAAAATGCCCATGACGGCTTTGAAAGTTGCCAGCAGAACATTTGCCAGAATACCAATAATACTTGTACGGATAATTTTTTTGTCACGGCTGATTTCGGTTATTTTTTCATTGACAGACATAAATTTTTTCCTCCTTATGGTGTTTTATGGATTTTTTATTGTACGGTTATGGTTGAAAAAGATTAAGTTTCATGTTACAATTAGTCGCACACTGTAAAAGATACAGTAATACAATAGCGTATGATATTCTTTTGATAAAGGGATAGAAAAGGAGATTTTCTGATGATTTACAGCAACATACTTGACGCAGTAGGTAAGACACCGATTATCCGACTGAACCGAATGCACGAAAAAGGAAGTGCAGAAATTCTTGTGAAAGTGGAGGCACTCAATGTAGGGGGGTCAATCAAGACAAGAACA
>CACYDZ010000309.1 GCA_902773265.1 uncultured Ruminococcus sp. | reverse complement strand
TTAAAGGGCTTTGCCCTTTAAAATCCCACAAGGGGCTGCCGCCCCTTGACCCTGCCAACTTTTTGAAAAAAGTTGACAAAAACTTTTAATTTTCACAGCTTATAGGTTGTTTTTCTGATTACGCATTTCGGAAAGGTACTCTGACTGTTCAGGCAGAAAAATTATTTACAAGAACATTGACAAATTTTTTCAAAATGTTATAATTAACGATAACTTAATAAGACAGTTCGTTTGCACCATCCTGTCTGTAAACAAAACTAGGGCAGAAAGCACATTCAAAGAATGGGCTTTTTGTTGGTATGTCCAAAAACGGTGCGTCTGCTTAATGGCAGACGCTTATTTTTTGAGGTGACTTCATGTATACATTAAAGACTTCGGCTCATTTTGACAGTTCGCATTTTCTGAAAAACTACAACGGAAAATGTGCCAATATTCACGGTCATCGCTGGGTGATTGAAGCGGAAATCCGTTCGTTGACCTTGCAGACAGATACTTCTGAAAACGGAATGGTAATTGATTTTAGCGATTTCAAATCAATTTTGAAAGAAATTGCCGACAGTTTCGACCATACTTTAATTTATGAGAGGAACTCCCTTAAACCGACGACCTTGCTCGCATTACAAGAGGAAAATTTTTCTCTTACCGAAGTGTCTTTTCGTCCCACTGCGGAAAATTTTGCCCGACACTTTTTTACTATGTTGAAAAATAAGGGTTTACCCGTTTCAAAAGTCACCGTATACGAAACACCGAACAACTGTGCCTGTTATGAGGAGGATTTTTCATGCTGAATGTTGTGGAAAAGTTCGTCAGTATCAATGGTGAGGGAAGTCGGGCAGGCACAGTGGCGGTGTTTGTTCGTTTTAAAGGCTGTAATCTTCACTGTTCCTACTGCGACACACAATGGGCGAATATACCTGATGTTCCGTTTACGCCGTATACACCTGATGAACTTGCCGAATGGATTATTGCTCAGAATACAGAGAATGTCACGCTGACAGGCGGTGAACCGCTGTTGCAGAATGATGTTGCCCGACTGATTAATTTACTGGGCGAAAAGGGACTTAGCGTGGAAATAGAAACCAACGGAAGTATTCCGCTTGATGGATTTTCCCGTCTGACCTATCGTCCTTTATTCACAATGGATTATAAATCCCCGTCAAGCGGTATGGAAGATAAGATGTGTACAGATAATTTTGGGGTATTGCAGAAAGATGATACCGTAAAATTTGTCGTTGGCGGTGAAAATGACCTTGAAACCGCTTTGCAAATTATCCGACAGTATTCATTGACAGAAAAGTGTCATATCTATTTCAGTCCTGTTTTTGGAAAAATCAATCCACAGGAAATTGTCAGCTTTATGTTGCAACATCATCTCAACAAAGTAAAATTACAGTTGCAGTTACATAAATTTATCTGGAATCCCAACGAAAGAGGTGTCTGAATTTTATGGACAAGCAAGCAATAGAAAAACACATTGTCGGTATATTAGAGGCAATAGGAGAAGACCCCAATCGTGAGGGATTGCGTGAAACACCGCAGAGAGTTGCCGAAATGCTGGAAGAGATGCTGGAAGGTATCGCTTACAGCAACCATGAAATTGCCGAAATGTTCGGAAAGACTTTTGATTACCGTTCCAACGGTGAAAGTGCTATTGTGATGAAAGATATCACTGTTTTCAGTTATTGTGAACATCATATGGCTTTGATGTATGATATGAAAGTGAATGTTGCCTATATTCCGAGAGGTAAAGTCTTAGGGTTGAGTAAGATTGCCAGAATGTGTGACATGGCGGCAAAACGCTTGCAGTTACAGGAAAAACTGGGTGAAGATATTGCCGAAATTATTGCCGAAGCCAGCGGAAGTGAAGATGTCGGAGTAGCGATAAGCGGTTGTCATAGTTGTATGACCGCAAGAGGTATCAGAAATTCGTCATCAAAAACAGTTACGACTACCTATCGTGGAAAATTCAAGACTGATTCCGAACTCAAAGACCTTCTGAAATTCAACTAAAATTAAAGGGTATTGTTTCTGTTAAGGGCTTTGCCCTTAACAATCCTATCAGGGGCGTTGCCCCTGAACCTCACGAACTTTTTAAAAAAAGTTCGACAAAAACTTTTCCGGTTTACTTTGTTCGGATTGTTTATCCTACATTCAGCGGTGACAATTAAAAGTTTTGTCCACTTTTTCAAAAGTGGGCAGGGTTAAGGGGCGGCAGCCCCTTAGCAGGATTTTAAAGGGCGGCAG
>CACYDZ010000308.1 GCA_902773265.1 uncultured Ruminococcus sp. | reverse complement strand
GTTGGGTATGGTTATGAATATTTTACCGTTGTGTGATGAAATCAGTCTGCCATCTGAAATCAAAATTTCTTTTTTGATAATCAGCTTGATTTTTTTGGCATATCGTATTAAACTGTATCTATAACCAAAACTATCATTAAAAATTATACGGAGGTGTCTGGTTGTGACAGATTCTCTGATGACAAGAATAGAAAAAAAATTGTCAGGCTTTTCTAAAGGGCAAAAACGAATTGCCGAATATATCCGCACAGAATATGGCAAAGCTGCCTTTATGACCGCTGCTAAACTGGGGGAAACTGTCGGGGTAAGTGAATCTACCGTTGTCAGGTTCGCTACCGAAATCGGTTACAGCGGTTACCCGAAACTCCAGCAGGCTATGCAGGAAATGATTAGAGATAAACTGACTTCTTTACAGCGTATCGAAGTCAGTCAGGAAAGAATCGGAACAGGCAGTGTTATTGAATATGTGCTGAATTGTGATATTGACAATATCCGTCAGACGATTGAAGAAACTTCTCCTGAAGACTTTCAGCAGGCGGTCAATGTCATTTGCAACGCCAAAATTATATACATCTATGGTTTACGCAGTTCGTCTACACTGGCTTCCTTTTTAGGATACTATCTTAATCTGATTTTCGGCAATGTCAAGGTAATTTCCACCGCCGACCGTGCAAGACTATACGAAGAACTCCATCGTATCAATGAAGATGATGTAATGATAGGGATTACTTTTCCACGATATTCTCAGTATGTTGCTTCAGCCTTGCAGTTTGCCAAAGACAGAAAAGCAAAGGTTATTGGTATCAGCGACAGCCGGAACTCTCCTATTGCTCAGACTTCTGACTACTTTCTGCTTGCCCGAAGCGGTATGGCAACGATTGTGGATTCTCTTGTAGCACCGTTGAGTATGATAAACGCTTTGATTGTCGGTACTGTCATTGCCAGAAAAAGTGATGTGATTGATACTTTCAAGGACTTTGAAAAAATATGGAAAGATTATGGCGTATACAATATGACACCTGAGTGTGATGACAATGGGGAAAACAACAATGGGTAAAGTGATTGTCATAGGTGCCGGAGCGTCAGGCATGATGGCAGGAGGGTATGCAGGGTATTACGGTCATGCGGTGACCGTCTTTGAAAAAAATGACTATGCAGGTCGTAAACTGCGTATCACAGGTAAGGGACGGTGCAATCTTACCAACAACTGCGACAACGATACTTTTCTTGCCAATGTACCGACAAACAGCCGTTTTCTGTACAGTGCCATCAACAGTTTCACCACACAGGACACTATCCGCTTTTTTGAGGAAAAAGGACTTCCCCTCAAAACCGAAAGAGGCAACAGAGTTTTTCCACAGTCTGACAAAGCTGTTGATGTGGTGGAAGTGCTGAAAACTTTCCTCAAAGAAAATGGTGTCAGAATAGTCCATGAAGAAGTCAAATCCCTTGTGGTAAAAGATAACACCGTCTGCGGAGTGAAAACGGTACAGGGCAAAATCTATCGTGCCGACAAGGTGATTATCGCAACCGGCGGAAAGTCCTATCCCAAAACAGGGTCAACCGGTACGGGCTATCTCCTTGCACGACAGGTCGGACATACTATCATTCCCCCGAAACCGTCGTTAGTTCCCATCGTTTCTGACGACAGCTTTTGTCGGGAATTACAGGGACTTTCTCTGAAGAATGTTGCCTTGTCCGTTACAGAGGGCAAAAACGCAAAAGTGATTTATGAAGATTTCGGGGAATTGCTGTTTACCCATTTCGGATTGAGTGGCCCTCTGGTGCTGAGTGCCTCTGCCCATCTTGCTCACAAAAAGAATTTGTCGGATTATCTTATCACGCTGGATATCAAACCTGCCTTGTCCGAAAAACAGCTCGATTTGAGAATACTGCGTGATTTTGAAATGTTCATCAACAAGGATATCATTAACTCTCTGGGAAAATTATTGCCGGCTAAACTTATTCCCGTTGTGCTGAAAAGAGCAGGTATTCCCTTTACAACAAAGTGCAACTCCCTCACGAAAGAACAGCGACACGCTTTATTGTCTGTCATCAAGAATTTTACTGTCCGACTGAAAGCCTTTCGCCCGATTGATGAGGCTATCATTACTTGCGGTGGTGTCAGTACAAAAGAAATCAATCCTAAAACTATGCAGTCAAAACTTTGCCAAAATCTTTATTTTGCCGGAGAGGTGATTGATGTTGATGCTTATACGGGGGGGTTCAATTTGCAGATAGCTTTCAGTACGGGCTATCTGGCGGGAATTTCCTGATGTATTATGAACATTAGCCGAACGAAGTGAGCCAAAAAAGTTTTTGTCGAACTTTTGGGGGAAAGTTCGTGGGGTCAAGGGGGGAAACCCCTTGTGGGATTTTAAAGGGCAAAGCCCTTTAACGGCTAAAAATACAAAACAAAATTTGCGTCAGCAAATTTTGACAATATTGACTGACGGTCAACAGCAAAAAAGGAGATTTTGAAATTATGATAGCAGTAGCCATAGACGGTCCCGCAGGTGCGGGAAAAAGTACCATAGCGAAAACGATTGCCAAAGAATTAGCGTACATTTATGTAGATACAGGAGCGTTGTACAGGGCGACAGCGTTGAACGCTTTACAGAACGACATAGCACCGTCAGAGGAAGAAAAAATTACCGCTATGCTGAAAAATACCTGTATAGAACTCAGATTTATAGATGGTGTACAGAGAGTGTTTCTCAACGGGAAAGATGTTTCGGAGAGTATCAGGACTTCAGAAGTTTCCATGACAGCGTCAAAAATAGCGGCACTGCCGATAGTGAGAAGTTTTCTGCTGGACTTACAGAGGGATATCGCAAAGAAAAACAATGTTTTAATGGACGGGCGTGATATAGGAACAGTCGTATTGCCGAATGCACAGGTGAAAATTTTTCTTACAGCGTCAGCAGAATGTCGTGCGAAAAGGCGGTATCATGATTATCTTGAGGCGGGAAATACAAGCGAAAGTTATGAAACCATTTTACAGGATATTTTACAGCGTGACTATCAGGACAGTCACAGGGCAGTTGCCCCGCTGAAACAAGCTGATGATGCCATAATGGTAGATACATCTGATGACACGCTGAAGGAGTCGGTAGAGAAGATTATTGCGATTATACAGGGGAAAATATAAGGAATGTTTTGTGCAGACAAAATTTGCTTACGCAAATTTTGGATTTTTATGGGGAGTTAAAGGGCGTTGCCCTTTAAAATCCTACAAGGGGACTTTGTCCCCTTGACCCCTACCGCTTTTTGAAAAAAGCGGACAAAAACTTTTCGTTGTCACAGCGATAAGTGGGAGAGAAATTATGAATAAAACAGAGGTGTATTGTGATGAAAAATAATCCCAAATCGTGGTTTTATGCAGTGGCAACGGTGATTGTCACACCGATAATCACCTTGCTGTACAGGGTGAAGTATAAGAATAAGAACAATATTCCCAAAGAGGGAGCGTATATTATTGTATCGAACCATTTATCAAACTTAGACCCTGTATTGCTGGCGATGGGACAACGCAAAAGAAAACTGCGTTTTATGGCGAAATCAGAACTGTTCAACAATAAGTTGTTTGCCCGACTGATTTATTCACTGGGAGCATTTCCTGTGGTGAGGGGAGAGGGAGTTGAACAGAAAGCGATTTCCACAGGGGAAGAAATTCTGGAGAACGGGGGAGCGATGGTAATCTTTTTTGAGGGAAAGCGTTCCAAAGACGGTGAATTTTTACGCCCCCGTTCAGGAGCGATGATGATTGCGAAAGAAACGCATACACCGATAGTACCGGCTTGTATTACGCCTGAAAAGAAGCTGGTGAAACTGTTTCGCAAGACGAGGGTGACATTTGGCAGACCGATGACCCCTGAAGAACTGGGGATTGACTTTGCAGAAAAAGGGACAAAAGATTTACGCAATGCGTCAAAGAAGATTATGGGCATACTGGAGCAGATGAGAGCGGAAGAAACCTTTTAGGGCAGTCAAAATTTGCTGACGCAAATTTTGTTGGAGTTTTTAGCCGATTAAAGGGCTGCCGCCCTTTAAAATCCCGCTAAGGGGCTTTGCCCCTTAACCCCACAAGCCTCCCCAAAGGCTTG